>NZ_JAKUKD010000023.1:0-28727 GCF_024197625.1 Shewanella sp. KJ2020
TCGTGAATGTCCATGATGATACTCCTAGGTTTGCGACCGAAGCAGGTCGCGTCTAGCAAGTATTTAGGATGAGGGGCAAAAGGATGGTTTTATCTTGTTCCTGCCGCAAAGCGGCTTCGTTCAACAATTCAAGGAAGTTGGCGTTGTATACATTGTCACTATTTCCCCTGTGACACGCCGCCCTTTTATTTTACAAGAAGTATCCCTATAGGCTCGACGGCGGCATCTGCAATACATGGAAGTGTAAACACCGCCAACGGACACTGTTGCAACAATGGCAATTTTAACGATCATTGAACTGTTCATCTGGCTAAAGGCTTTTGCCTCATTCAATTTGGAACAAAGATCCCATCCTCTCCTCATTCACTAGATTTGCCCTATGCAAAGCTATCTGAAAGAGTTTGGAAGTAAGCTTCTCTTACATTATGCGCCATTTGGAAAACTAATATCCCGTTATTTTATTAACTTATTGATTGTTAATTGAACTGCTTCATAGGAGGATGAGAAATGGCTACAAGCCCTATAGAAAGCGTTATATCTTGGAGGTCTTAGTTGCGTAAAAAAGTGATCATAAATGAAGTTTTCGAAGAGATAGATCAACGTCTTATTGAGCAAGGTTTGCCCATTACACTCCGTTATATGCAAGCCGTCGGCGAGGTTAGTAAATACTTTGAAAATGCTTCAATACCATTATCACCAAAATCACTTCTCCCTGATAATGACTTAGGCAATCAACTTTGCGTATGGCTGAATGACTGGTATGACGCCAAGTACGGTAAACTTCAGTCCTTTAATTCCGATTTAGGTTTTTTCTATCAAAAAATCAGAGGTGACCTATGGCACTATCGGGTGCCCGACTTTGTCGGTACATGTAACTTTTTTATAGAGAAAAATTTAACAGTTTGTGGGCACACAACGAGACAAATATAATGCGAATGTCCCCTAATATGACGCAGGCTTATGTGAACTCTTTAACTGATGATGAATTAAGTTCGTTAATCGAAACGTTTAGTGAAGCTCTAGAATCATTCCAAATTCTGTCAGGCTGGAGAATTGCATCAATACCATTTTGCAATGCTATTGATGCAGATCTTAAAACTATAACTGTCCAGTTACAGACCCATACAATGAATTATGGGCAAGCTCGATGGGCTTATTCACAATGTGCAGAAAAAATACTTAAAGCTTGGCTTCTGAAGGCTAGAATCACGGAAAAAGAGCTAAAAGACAAATATGGGCACAGCATATACAAATTAGTAAATGAATTTAACAATCATTATGTAGAGCAGTTAAGCACTGATAGGCTTGATGCAATAACTTGTTCACCTAGTGCGCGGTACGAAGAAGATAATTTTTCGTCAGAAGATATCATTAATGCGCAAGATTGGTTGTTTGAGACTATTAGAACTATAGGTTTTTCACCCAAGTTAGCAACTATATAAAAGTGTGGCATGGGACGCATAAACAGCGTGCGCCCCTTATTAAAGCGTTAATCTATAGTAATTTTAATCCGAAACAGGCGAGTTAGAGCAAAAGGTCTATCACGCTTTTGTCCCTAAATGAGTTACTAATCTTCTTTCAAAACAAACAGGCTACACCGATGTTAAACAGAAGAGTCATGGTGATTAGTGAGACGACCGTCCACCCCATGGATGGACTTGCTGCGCGTCGTCGAGCAAATGCCATGGCTCGCCTATCTGTCAGCGTTTAAAGAGCTAAGTTCCAAATTTGTCCCTCTTCATCAGTCCTACCAAATCCATGCTTACACTCTTTTTTTCCGCAAATGAGCGAGTGAATCCATCTGTTCTCGACGGATTCACACCAATCGCCCATCCCGATGGCTCAGCGTTACAACTCTATGATTGTCAGTACATTTATTGTGTTACTGATCAATCAATCCTTACCCAATTGCCAATTTAGTTTCTGCATAGCGCAGTTTCTTTACTCTTGGGTTGGCAAGAAAGTAGGCGAGCATGAGTGGGCCGAGGCGCCCCATAAACATCATAAAGATGATAATCCCTTGGCCTGCACTGGATAAATTACCTGTTAATCCGCGGGATAGTCCGACGGTGCCGAGGGCGGATACGGCTTCGAAGACGATATCGATTAATGGCGCTTTTTCGGTTAACACTAAAGCGAAAATTGCCAGCCAAGTAACGCCTATGGAGATCATCGTCAAGGCAAGTGCCTTGCTAATGGTGTCTTTGGGGATTTCCCGCTTAAATACATACACAGCTTCATCGCGGCGTAAATAGCCGTAGGTGGCGAGAATAAGCACCATAAAGGTCACGACCTTAATGCCGCTGGCGGTACTGAGGGAGCCGCCACCGATAAACATCAATACAAGCATTAATAGCGTTGTGCCGTCTTCGAGTTTGTCTATGGCTAGTGTATTAAAGCCTGCGGTGCGCGGGGTCACGGCTTGAAACCAAGAGGCCAACCATTTGCCGAGTTCGCTTAAGGGGGCGAGGGTGTTGGGGTTATTGTACTCAATCAAGTAAATGCCTATCACGGCCACGGCATTGATCAGTATGGTGCCGGTAATCATCATACGGCTGTAGACGGTGAGTTTCGACCAACGTTTATTGCGCTTAAGGTCAATCCACACCGAAAAGCCAAGGCCGCCCACAATAAATAAGCCGGTGATGGTGAGGTTAACAACTGGGTCTGCCACATAGGGGATTAAGCTATCTGGGCTTAGGGCAAACCCCGCGTTATTAAAGGCGCTAATGGTATAAAAGAAGCCATGAAACAGGCTGGTTTGCCAGCCCAGCTCGCCGCTCCAATAGACGGATAAAATCAGCATTCCCACGGCTTCAACCAATAGCGAAAATATAAGCACGGCCTTAGCGGTCGAGACTAAAGTTGAGGTATCGGTTTGATTAAACGCTTCTTTCGCCACAGTTTGCTGCAAGAAACCTATCTTACCGCCCAGCGCTATCAGAGTGACAATGGCAAAGGTCATCAAACCTAGGCCGCCGCATTGAATTAACAGCGCGATAATCACTTGGCCAAAGGGCGTGAACACACTGCCGGTATCGACAACAACTAGCCCTGTTACTGTCACCGCCGAGGTCACGGTAAATAGGCTTTGCAGCCAAGTAATAGGTGACTCTGTGGCAATAGGCAGTTTAAGCAAGCAAGTGCCAACGAGGATCAGCAGAGCAAAGCTTGCACTTAAGATAAAGGGCGGCGCGCCAAAGAGTTTTTTACCGCTTTTAGGTGTGTGCTCTAGGGTGAGCGAAGGATGCCATTGAACCACGTTACACCAACCTTGGTGCTAGCTGTTTTAACTCGGCACGGCTACCACAGAGGAATAGGGCATCCTCAGTGTGCAGGCTAAAATCGCTATCAATCTTGCTAAATACGTTCTGTTCGCGCTTGATCATCAGTGCCGCCACCTTGCCCTTAGGGTTGCGTAGGACATTGGTTTGCTCATCGGCGCTGTGCTCCTGCAAGCTCCCGAGCAGTTGGCCCACTGTGGTGTGATGTAAATGGGATTTGATATGGATTTCAACAATATAGAGCCCGTCGCCGATGGCGAGAAAGTTATTCACCATAGGGTAGTTAAGCGACTGGGCGACGCGGATCCCCATTTCTTCCTCGGGATGAATAATGCGGGCAACGCCGAGTTTAGACACTATGGTATGGTGGGCCTTGGTGCTGGCCTTGACCCAAATAGTCTGCACGCCGAGATTTTTAAGTGCCAGAGTGCACAGCAGGCTCGATTGCATATCCTCACCGATAGCAACCAACACCGCCTCGCAGTTGGTCAGATCGAGTTCCCGCAGCGATGCCTCATCGGCGCAGTCGCAAATCACAGCTTCAGTAAGACTATTTTTCAACGATTTTTGGGTCGCTATCGACACCGGTAACCGTGTGGCCTAAGTGAATGAGTTCGAGGCTCGCGGCAACGCCGAAGCGGCCTAATCCGATGACAGTAAAATGTGCCATTTCATATCCTTGTGTGGTTGAGCTAAAGAGTGGGACGAGCTGGCCTAGGGCGGGCCGAGGTCTGTGAGTCGATACCCTAAGCCGGGCTCGGTTTTGATCAGTTGTTGTTCGTCGCTGTCGTTAAGCTTTTTACGCAGTTGGCGGACTAAAATCCGCAGATAGTGGCTATCTTCCTGGTGAGTCTCGCCCCAGATATTACGCAGCAATTCGCTCTGTTTCAGTAATTGCCCCGGGTGGGACATGAGTTGGGCGAGCAGGGCAAATTCCTTTTTGGTAAGCGCGATTTCCTGTTGATTGAGCCAGCATTGATGACTGCTTTTTTGTAGAGAGAGCGGGCCAAATTGCAGCATATCGGCGCCGCCTGAGGTATTCACAAGATCACGGACTAATACCTTGATACGAACAATTAATTCCCTGATACCAAAGGGCTTACTGAGATAGTCATTGGCGCCGGCTTCCAACAGGCGGATTTTTTCTTCCTCCTGATCGCGGGCGGTTAAAACCAACACTGGGGTCTTATCCTGCTGGCGCAGTGAATGGAGTAATTCGATACCATCGCCATCGGGGAGCCCAAGGTCGAGCACGATAAGGTGCGGCTGCTGTGATTTATATTGTGTTAACGCCGATGCAATTGATAATGCACCAATATATTCAAATCCTTCCGCTTCTAGGGAGATCCGCATAAAAGTGTGGATTTGGGCTTCATCATCCACAACCAAGATTTTGTATGGCATTTATTTCTCGCCCTTGTTAATCGGTAGCGTAATGCGGATAAGGCTACCCTTTGCCACGGGTTCGGCACTGATCTGGCCGCCATGGGCGGTAATGATGCCTTTAGCGACGGCGAGCCCTAGGCCAGCTCCGCCATCCGTCGAGGGATGTTGGCGATAAAAGAGATCGAAAACGGCTTCTCTATCTGCGTCTGCTATGCCACAACCTTGATCTTGGATATCCAGCCGCAGCATCTTTTCGTGTCGATACGCGTTAACTGTGACTTTTTTATCTTGGGGTGAGTAACGCAGAGCATTGTCCAGCACATTAAAAATAGCCTGTTCAATCAATGAACTGCTTACCATCACCGTGGGAAGATTGGGTTGACTCTCGACGACAATCCGCGGTTGAGTGGTGGGGAAGCGAGCAATAGCCTGATGTAAAACATGGGTGATGGAGTCTTCATTTAAACTGAATTTCAAGGCACCGTGCTGTAACTTAGTGGCCTGCAATAGGTTTTCAATATACTGGTGTAGGCGGTGGCTTTCGGTGGCGGCACTATCAATCAGCTCATCTTTTTGCGATTCACTGAGCTTGGGCATGTATTCTTTCAGGGTGGTTAGGGTGCCAATAATGGTGGCGAGTGGAGTGCGTAAATCATGGGAGACCGAGAGCAAAATGCTGTTTCTTAAGTTGGCCTGTTTGAGCTCATCTTGCTGGCGGCGATAGTGTTCGGCTAGTTTGCTGGTGGTGAGGGCCACGATAAGAAACACGATTAAGTTAAGAATATCCTCAAGATTGAACATCTGTAGTGAGTAGCGTGGCGTAGTGAATAAAAAGTTGTAACTGGCAGCTTCGTACACGGCGGAAAAATAGGCAAAGTTAGCATTACATTGCAACGCTATGAGTACCACAGCTAGCTGTAAAATCAGCAGTACGGCAATCGTTGAGCCTAGAAAGCGATCAATGAAAAAACTGCTGAAAATGGCTGCCACTAATACTGTGCCAGTGAACAAAGTGGGCTGCGAGCGCCAGTATTGGGCCATGGAAACTGTCTTTGCAAATGTCATGGGGTAAAGATAGCCTTGCCGAAATTAGCGTTACTCTAACAAGGACATAGTTAGATAGCGCGTAAAAAATCCGTAAAATTTATCACCAAGGGATTGGCGGCGGCACTAATCGTTTACCAAAATAACCGGGGACAGTATCAAAGCGCTTATCTTCGGCTTCCCAATCGGCCTGGGCTTGGGCAATTTCCGCTTTGCTGTGACCGACAAAGTTCCACCAAATACTGACAGGATCGGCTAGTGGCGCGCCGCCAATCAGCAATATGCGACAAGCGGCTGTGAGTTTTACCGTCACGGTTTCACGCAACATACCCAGATAAGCGAGATCGTTATTTTCGAAGTTTTCGTCCTCGATTTGAAATTTTCCCTCCAGCGGCATAAGCCCATATTCGAAGCTAGGGTTGAGGTGTAGGGTTAGCTCAGTGTCTTTTGCGGCAAATAAATCCATGGCAACTATGGGTGAAAAGTGCAATGTGGGCGCTTGCTTATGTTGCCAACTGCCAATCAGTAGGGTGAAGTCGACGCCCGCATCGTGCCACGTCGGGAGTTCTGGATAGTGATCAAATCTGGGAGTTGTATCTTTATGCTCAAGCGGCAGGGCAATCCATAGCTGCGCCGCGTGCATAGTGGGATGACCTTCGACGGACTCTTCGGTGTGGGCGATACCGTGTCCGGCCGTCATCAAGTTAACTTGTTTTGGACGGATCACTTGGGCGCTACCTAGGCTGTCCCTGTGCATGATTTCGCCTTCGAGCATCCAGGTAAAGGTTTGTAGCCCAATGTGTGGATGCGGGCCAACATTCATCAAGGGGCCGTCGGTGACTGGGCCAATATGGTCGAGGAAGCACCAAGGGCCGATAAGACGACGCGCTTTTTGTGGGATAGCCCGCGCCACAGGGATACCACCGACATCACTGATTTTAGGGGCAAGGCGCCCGACCTGAATGCGGCCATTTTCAATCGGGCATTCCTTTGGGCCACCATAAAACTGTGCTTGTTGTTCGCTCATATTCGCTCCTTATTCCTTTGCGTAGACACTCTTAGTGTGAGCTTAGTATGGGTAGTGTTAGCTTAGCCTAGGTAGTGTCAGCTAGTAGTGTTAGCCAAGTAGTTTTAGCCTAGGTTCTGAACTGCTTTCAGATCCCGTTTGCATTCGAGCCGAAGGTTTTAGCTTCGGGTATTCCGGTGGATTTTGCAAATTGGTGCAGGGCATGGCCGCTGCAACAGTGCTGTTTGACTTGCCCTTGGGTAGACTTTGTTAATCCAATCCAAACGTGAATATGTGACTGAGCCCGCGTGAATGGGACTTTTATCTGTCCTTTACTTTAGCAAGCCTGTATTTATGTGGGCATTAGCGTTTGATGTTTTACTCGGGCCTAAATACGGGTGTTTGACCAGTTTGGGGCTCGGTGATTTTTATCGTCCATGTCTTACGTCGGATCTGCAAAGGGGAAAACGTGCTCGAAAATCAAATGATGTTACTGGCGGTATTTGAACGGGCGGCCTTGATGCTGATGACCTTGTTCTTTTTAACCCGCACTCGGCCGTTTCAGCGTTTATTCCAAAAGCGTAATCATACCCCCGCAGAGCTGGTCTCAGTGGCGGCGATTTTTTGCCTATTTGCGGTGTTTAGTACTTATACCGGTATTGAGGTCGAAGGCGCGCTGGTTAACGTGCGGATTATCGCGATTATTTCTGGCGGGATATTATTTGGCCCTTGGGTTGGTATTCCTGCGGGCGTGCTGTCGGGGCTGCATAGATATCTTATTGATATGGATGGCGATACCTCTATTCCGTGTTTAATCGCCAGCATTATTGCCGGCCTAATGGCGACCTGGATTTATTATAAATGCCCCAAATCTAAGTTGTGGATTTATGGCATTGTGGCGGGCATGTTGTGTGAAACACTGACCATGTTGTTGATTTTATTGCTGACAGAGCCGCACGAGGTGGGCGTCGATATTGTGAATCACATTGCCTATCCCATGATTGCGGGCACTGTGTGTATCGGGCTAATCATTAAGCTAGTGCAGGACCTCGACGATGAGAAAGAGTTGATTGCAGCCAAGCAGGCCAAGCTCGCGCTGGATATTGCCAATAAAACCTTACCCTTTTTCCGCAAAATTGATCGCCATGCCCTAGAGCAAGTTTGCTCAGTGATCCGTAATGAAATCAACGCCGATGCCGTGGCGATTACCGACACTCGCGATGTATTAGCCTATATGGGCGTTGGCAAAGATTACTACGAGGTCGATGGTCATCAAGCGATAAGTGAGATGACTCAAAGGGCGATAGAGCTAGATCAAAACATTATTAACAACGACTTACGCCAATATCATTTATCGGATTTTCATTCGGTCATCATAATCCCGCTGCGTGAAAACGGCACGGTAAGCGGCACGCTGAAGATTTATTTTCGCAATAACTATCGTATCACCAGCTCGTTGCGGGAGATGGCGGTGGGTTTGTCGCAGCTGATTTCGACCCAGATGGAAGTGTCGCGTATTGAGCAGCTACAAGAGATGACCCGCAAGGCCGAGTTCACCGCGCTGCAGAGCAAGATTAACCCGCATTTTTTGTTCAATGCCCTCAATGCGATTTCTTCACTGATCCGCATCCGGCCGCAGCAGGCGCGGGAGTTGATTGCCAATCTGGCCGATTATCTGCGCTATAACCTAGCTAAGGGCGATGAGTTGATTGATATCCAAGAAGAAGTCAAACAAGTCCGTGATTATGTGGCGATCGAGCAGGCACGTTTTGGCGATAAGCTTGAAGTGGTGTTCGATATCGACGATGTGCATTTTTGTGTGCCTTGCCTCCTGTTGCAGCCGCTGGTGGAAAACGCCATTTTGCACGGCATTCAGCCGCGCAGTGCGCCGGGCAGAGTGACCATAGAAGTGAAAAAACTCGATACTGGCATTCGTGTTGCCGTGCGCGATACTGGTTATGGCATCAGCCAAGAGGTGATAGATGGCGTCGCCGCGGGTCGTATAGAAAGTAGCAGTATTGGACTGACGAATGTGCACCAGAGGGTGAAGTTATTGTACGGCGAAGGTTTGCAGCTTAAGCGGCTGGAGCCGGGGACTGAAGTCAGTTTTTACTTACCGGAAAATGAGGCGCAAGTATGTTAAAAGCCATCATAGTTGAAGATGAATATCTCGCCCGTGAGGAGCTAGAGTATTTAGTGAAGAGCCACAGTGAGATAGACATAGTGGCTAGCTTTGAGGATGGCTTGGAGGCCTTTAAATATTTGCAGGATCACGAGGTCGACGTAGTGTTTTTGGATATCCAAATCCCGTCCATCGATGGCCTTTTGCTGGCGAAGAATCTGCATAAGTCGACCCATCCACCCCATGTGGTATTTGTCACCGCCTATAAAGAGTTTGCGGTAGAAGCGTTCGAGCTCGAAGCCTTCGATTATATTCTCAAACCCTATAATGAATCGCGGATTATCAGTCTATTACAGAAGATTGGACTGGCAGGACGGCAGGCGCCCAAGCTGCAACACGAGGCCGCGAGTAATGCCAGTCGAACCGTAAATTTAGTCAAAGGTGAGAGGATTATCGTCACGCCCTGCGAGCAAATTTATTATGCCGAGGCCGATGAAAAACTCACCTATGTGTACACCCGCACCGACCGTTATGTGATGCAGATGACCATCAGCGAGTTTGTCAGCCGCCTGCCCGCCGAAGGTTTTTTCCGCTGCCACCGTTCCTATTGCGTGAATATCGATAAGATCCGCGAAATTGTGCCTTGGTTTAATAGCACTTACCTTATCCGCTTGCATGATTTGTCGTTCGAGGTGCCCGTTAGCCGTAGTAATATTAAGGCTTTTAGACAGCTGATGAGGCTGTAATTGTCATTCATTCCTGCAGATCTGCATTTCATGCCTTAATTGATCGGCGCGAATGGCATCTCTCCTATAGTGGGCTTAATTCTAGATCCCCTAAAGCGAGATGCATCATGACTAAAGAGATGAACCGTACTCGGTACCTGACCTTAGTTGGTACTATTATCACCCAGTTTGCACTCGGCTCCGTCTACACTTGGAGCCTGTTCAATGCGCAGTTGGCCGCTAAGCTCGACGAGCCTGTCAGTCAAGTGGCGTTTGTATTTGGTTTGCTGAGTTTGTCTTTGGCCGTGGCATCTTCCATGGCGGGCAAATTACAGGAACGTTTTGGCGTACGTAATGTCACCTTAGGCGCAGGCCTGTTACTCGGCGCTGGATTCTTACTCACTGCCCAAGCCAGTAACTTAATGATGCTTTACCTGTGCGCCGGGATTTTAGTGGGCTTTGCCGATGGCACTGGCTACTTGATGACCTTGTCTAACTGCGTGAAGTGGTTTCCCGAGCGCAAAGGGCTGATTTCGGCGTTAGCGATTGGCGCTTATGGCTTAGGTAGCCTTGGGTTTAAGTACATTAACGTGCTGTTACTCGAAAGCTCTGGCCTTGAAACCACCTTCCAACTGTGGGGTTTAATCGCTATGGCGCTAGTTTTGTGTGGCGGCATGTTGATGAAAGATGCGCCTGCACAATCAGCCGCAAGTCAGCAGGCCGAAAGCCGCGACTTCACCCTCGCTGAAGCCATGCGTAAGCCGCAATACTGGATGCTGGCGCTGATGTTCCTATCTGCCTGCATGAGTGGTTTGTATGTGATTGGTGTAGCGAAAGATATCGGCGAGAAGATGGTCGACTTGCCTGTTCTGGTCGCCGCCAATGCCGTTGCGGTAATCGCTATGGCGAACCTCAGTGGTCGTTTGGTGCTGGGTATACTGTCGGACAAAATCCCTCGTATTCGGGTTATCTCTCTGGCGCAGATCATCACTCTAGTTGGTATGGTGTTACTGCTGTTCATCCCTTTGAATGCTAACCTGTTCTTCGTCGCGGTCGCCTGCGTTGCCTTTAGTTTTGGTGGCACAATTACTGTTTATCCCTCACTGGTGAGCGACTTCTTCGGCCTGAATAACCTGACTAAAAACTATGGGGTTATCTACTTAGGTTTCGGTATCGGCAGTATTATCGGTTCGATTGTCGCCTCGTTATTCGGTGGCTTTATTGCGACCTTCAACGTGATTTTAGTGCTGCTGGTGGTGGCGTTAGTGATGTCATTAACCATACGTTTGCCAGAGCCTAAAACCCCAGTGCCAGCCAAGAAAGCGACTAAGAGCGCACCGCGCTTAGTGAACATGACGGCAGAATCGGCGTAGGCACAAACGACTCGTTACTTTTTAGTTAAGCGTTAGAACAAAAAATCCGCAGCCAAATAGTTGCGGATTTTTTGTTTTTCTATCAAGTGGGTGGTTGCCATCTATTGCTCAATCTATTAATCATTCCATAACTGATTGATATGGTTTTTAATGGTGCTGCTTGCTGTGCGATTATTGTGGGCGAGGTGGTAGTTTTAAGCTTTAGGTTACATTAGTCTGCTAGAGTACGCTGTGTTGGAGCGTTTTGCCCCTGAGCCGCCCAGAATTTACCTGATAAAAACTCAAAATTACATTACTGTGAAATCTGCCTGCGATGAGTTTGAAGCGATGAAACGATTACTAATAGTTATCTTAGCCTTAGGCCTTGGCGCTTGTGCTAGCGCGCCAGAACCTAAGCCTGTGGTAAAGCAAATTGAACCCGTCTCGGTGTGGAACGATAGCAATATCGCCGAGCTGCATTCCGAGTGGCGCGGCGTGCCCTATCGTTTAGGCGGTGGCACTAAAAAAGGCATTGATTGCTCGGCCTTTGTGTCCGTCGCCTATCAAAAAATGTTGGGTATGACGCTGCCGCGCACGGTTGAGGAGCAACAGGCCCTAGGTAAATCTGTGCCTCGCAATCAATTGCGCAAGGGCGACTTGGTGTTTTTCAAGACGGGGTGGAGTACGCACCATGTCGGCATTTATGTGGGCGACGATAATTTTCTCCATGTTTCCACTAGCCAAGGGGTGAAGATTTCAAGCTTGCTCAATAGTTATTGGGCATCTAAGTATTGGAATGCAAGGCGAATTTAACATCTCTTCTTTATGTACTTTCTTTATGCGCTTTGGCTGATGAGTTAGCGGAGACAATATGTCCTTAAAGCCTGCGTTATCCCAGAGTGACCCTCTACCGACTTCTGTTTTTCTCGCTATATTCTCGGCCGTATTCTTGCCTATGTTTTTGGCGGCGGTCGATCAAACCTTACTCGCGACGGCGACGCCTGCCATAGTGGAAGATCTTGGCGGCCTGCGCCAAGCCTCGTGGATCACTATCGGTTATATGCTGGCAATGGCGGCCAGCGTGCCGATTTATGGTTGGTTAGGGGATAACTTCGGCCGCGCGAAAATCCTGATGATAGCCTTAGTTGTGTTTGCGCTGGGCTCCATCGTTTCGGCGAGTGCGGGCACTATGGATCATATGATAGCGGGGCGAATTCTCCAGGGGCTTGGCGGTGGCGGTTTGATGAGTCTGTCCCAATCCTTGATTGGGGAGTTAGTTCCCATTCGGCAGCGGGCGCGTTTCCAAGGGTATTTTGCCGCTATGTTTACCCTAGCGAGTGTCGGTGGCCCTGTGATTGGCGGTTTTGTGGTGCATGCCTATTCGTGGCATTGGCTATTTTGGGCAAATATTCCTCTGGCTATGCTGACGGTTTGGCGACTCAATGGTTTGCATAAACGCAGCGTTAAACCCGTGCGTCAGGGACGGTTTGATTTACTGGGCGTGGTCTTGTTCCCGGCTATTATCACCGCACTTTTATATTGGTTATCGGCCGCGGGGCAGGAGTTTGCTTGGCTTTCTGCGACCAGCTTTGGTTTTGCCGTCTTTGTGGTGGCAGGTATTCTAGGCCTGTTATTGTGGGAGAGGCGATTGGCGAGCCCGTTTCTGCCGCTTGATTTACTGGCGAAGAAAGCCATTTATATGCCGCTATTCACGGCAGCGCTGTTTGCCGCCTGTCTGTTTGCGATGATCTTCTTTTTGCCGATTTATCTGCAAGTGGGCTTACACACCAATCCCGCCAAAAGTGGATTATTACTGATGCCAATGACCTTTGGCATAGTCACAGGTTCAACTCTCGCGGGTAGGCTATTAAGTAAAGATGTGGCGCCTAAATGGTTGCCGACCTTCGGCATGGGCTTGGCCTTTGTCGGTTTGCTCTTAATCGGTTTAGTGCCGCCCAATGCCAACCTGATTGGTGGTTTAGGTGTGCTGGTGGGCGTAGGGTTAGGGACTGTGATGCCCAGTGTGCAGCTGGTGGTGCAGAGTGTATCGGGCAAGGCGCGTTTAAGCCAAATTACCGCTATGGTGTCATTATGCCGCTCAATGGGCGCGGCAATAGGTACGGCCTTATTCAGTTTGTTGTTATATGGCTTGTTACCGCTCGAAGGGGCACAAGTGGGGATTGCGGCGATAAAGCAGTTACCCATAGAGGTTGTGCATCACGCCTTCCAATGGGGTTTTATTGCGGCGGCCTTTGTGGCGCTCAGCTGCGCCATTGTCGGGTATCTCTCGCCCGCAACGCCGCTTAAGGATCACGATACTGAGCCGCTCTCTAAAGTCGCCAGCTCGGCAGACTAGCTGCTAATACGTGAGCTAAGTCGAGTTGTCGGCACGCATTTCGCTTTGTTTTTATGCTATTTTAGCCGCAGAGAAATTAGTGGATCCCAAAGTGCTTAGGGGTCGAGTCACAGATTGATGTTTGGAGTGGGATATGAGCAAAGCAAAAATCGGGATTGTTACGGTAAGCGATCGTGCCAGCGCGGGGATTTATGAAGATATCTCAGGTAAGGCGATTATCGACACTCTCAACGACTACCTCAGCAGCGAGTGGGAGCCGATTTATCAAGTGATCCCCGACGAGCAGGATGTGATTGAAGCGACCTTGATCAAAATGGCCGATGAGCAGGATTGCTGCTTGATTGTGACCACTGGCGGCACAGGACCTGCGAAACGCGATGTCACCCCAGAAGCCACCGAAGCCGTCTGCGATCGCATGATGCCCGGCTTTGGCGAGTTGATGCGTGCTGAGTCTTTAAAGTTTGTACCCACCGCGATTTTATCCCGCCAAACCGCAGGTTTACGGGGTGATTCTTTGATTGTGAACTTGCCTGGTAAACCAAAATCGATTCGCGAATGTTTAGATGCCGTGTTTCCCGCGATTCCTTACTGCATCGACTTGATGGAAGGCCCGTATTTAGAGTGTAACGAAGCCGTGATCAAGCCATTTAGGCCTAAGGCTAAATAGCTTTTACCCTAGTTCACCCATTTAACCCAAGCCTAGCTTGGGTTTTTTATTGCTCGTTTAGGGTGGTGTTTGCTGGTGAGTAGCAGGGCTGATACGCCTGTTGTGAGCCTTAAGCCAAGTTAGTCCTTACCTTAAGGCTTCAATTTGCTGTGCTAGTTGGCTATTGGTCTCTGTGATATCGGCTTCTGTCACTATTTTTTCCAGCACTTGCACTCGCTCAATCAAGGCTTGGTTTTGTAGGCTGAGCTGAGTCACTTTATCCTCGAGTTGCCCATCGCCCGTGGCACCTAATCCCAGTTGGCGTGCCTTTAGATAGTGTTTAAACATCTCAGTGGCACTCACACCTATGATGAAGGTGACCATAATTACCATAATGATATATTCGTTTTCCATCATACACTCCCGTCGCTATTGAGGTTGTTAACTTGGGGCGAAAGGCTTATCGCCCCAAGTTTGTTGATTCAAGTTCATTGGTCCAAGTTTATTGAGCGCCTATAAACCGAAGATCACTTTTTCACTCTTAAGGGACCTTTCCATGCCAAAGGCGAGTAATACCGCAATGGCCAGCGTGCCTAGGGTCGACACAAGTAACTGCAACATGGGCAAGTCTTTACCTTTAATAAAGTCCATTAATGCCTGCTGCTGACCCGAGACTGGCAACCATTGCAGCATATCTGGCGCTATGTTGTAGCTGGCCGCCATCGACAGGGCCAAGGGCACAAATAGCACTATGGTCAGGTAGGATTGGGCTTCCTTAAAGGTTTTAGCCATAAAAGACACAAACAATTGCAGGCAAGCGGCCATCAATGCGACGGGGATGCCAACGATTAACATCAAGGCGATAAATTCGCTGGTGATATTGACGCTAAAGCCCAGTTCTTGCCAAGGTACAAAGGTGTAGGCAATTTTCGACACCAGCAAGATCAACACTAATCCTAAGAGGGCAAATAGGCTCACGGCGATAATTTTCGACAGCACTAATTGGCGAGTGGTCAGTGGATGGCTGAGTAATAATGCCAAGGAGTTACGCTCGCGCTCGCCGGCGCTGGTGTCGATGGCCAGATTCATCCCCGAGATAAATACCGAGTAAATCATAGTGAAAATCGCGATACCTAAGATCATCCCGCCCTTAGAGTCAGTGGTCGCTTGGTCGTGAATATTGACCTTTAGCGGCTGCATCACGCGGGGATCGATACCTCGGGCAATTAAGCGTAGGCTGCCCATTTCGGCGCTATAGGCTTGCAACTGTTTCTCTAAGCGACGAATTGAGTTTTGCAGTTTTTCATCGGAGTTATCGGCAACGATAGTGATCTCGGCGCCTTTACCCTGATTCATCTGCTCGGCATACTCGGTGCTGATAATCAGCTCTATGGCTTTAAGGTCAGTGTCCTTCGCTTCGCCATTGCTAATGCCTTTATTCGATAAAAAGCGGACGAGATCCGGCGCTTTATCGGGATGGGTGATAGTGATTTTCAAATCATCTGGGCTGGTTAGTTGGCCAATTAACACCATAAACAGGCCGCACATGATCAGCGGCGTGCCAATGGCGTAATAGAGCCCAGCCATTACCGAGCGCTTATCGCGGGCGGCATCGATAAGTTCCTTGCGAACCATAGCGATTATTTTATTCATACTGTTATTCCTTTAACTGTGTTCTTAAACTTCACACCTTTACATATCAAGGTGTTAATTGTTAAAGCCCGTAGACCTAATTTTTGCGGAGTCATCATGCTGCTATCCCTTCATCCGTGCCGATCAGTTGAATAAAGGCATCTTCTAGCGAGGCTTTGCCGGTTTGGGCGCAGAGTTCTGCTGGGCTACCAATGGCAACGACGCTACCCTGTGCCATGACGATCACTTGGTCACACAGTGCGGCGACCTCCTGCATCACATGGCTGGAGAACAGCACGCAATGTCCTTGATTTTTAAGGTCGATAAGAATGTCGCGCAGCAGGCGAGTGCTCATCACATCCAGCCCGCGGGTCGGCTCGTCGAGGATAATATTGCTCGGGCTGTGGACTATGGCCTGTGCAAGGGCGGTTTTCATTCGCTGCCCCTGGGAGAAGCCTTTGCAGCGGCGGTCGCTAATATCTTCGAGGCGCAATTTAGCGATCACTTGGCTGGTGGCTTCCTTGGCGTCCTTAGATGATAAGCCGCTTAACTCGGCAAAATAGCGAATGTATTCCCGCGGTGTTAGGCGTTCATACAGACCGAAAGGATCGGGGAATAACCCGAGTTGCTGCTTAGCGCCGATAGGGTCGATGGCGACATCTATACCTTCGATTTCAGCCTTACCCGAATCGGGTTTCAGCAAGCCAAAAATCGTGCGTAAACAGGTGGTTTTACCGGCGCCATTAGGGCCGAGCAAGCCGGTGATTTGGCCGTTTTGTGCGCTAAAACTTAAATCTTTGAGCGCCTGCACGTCACCTATGCGTTTGGAAAGATTGGATACTTTGATCATGGCTTACTCCTTGGCCCCAGTGCTGGCGTTATCATCTGTGGTAGTATTTGTGCTGTCTGCATTAAGCGGCTCTACCGAGCTGGCATTTAAATAGAAGCTGCGGCGCACATCTTTCTTTAAGCACTCGCCGTCGAGATCGTTGACTGAGCCCGAGCGGACAAGATCGGCGATAAGATTATTCGCGCAGGATTGATAAGCCACACCGTGGGTCGCATAGGGAGCGATAAAGTGTTTGGCATTGGTGAGTTTTTCCATCGCTAACTCGCCCCAGCTTGGCGGTGTGGCTGGGTCAATTTCACCGGATAAGAGTAAGGTCGGAATATCGCTGCTAATGGGCTCGCTAAAGCTGGCATCCACCGCGGGGACTTTCCAAGCTGTACAAGTCGCCTCTAAGCCTTCGAGCATAGTTCTGCCCATAAAGGAGTGTTTAGCCTGCTCGCGCATGGCGGGGGTGATACGGTGCATATCTTCGCCACAGACAACGGATGCGTGCATGCCCATTGCCATGCCAGCGTTATCGATAGTGAGGGCATATAGCCCCAGAAGCGGTTGAAAGTTATTTTTAGCCGCTTGATGAATAGCATGGGGTACAAGGGCGCGCACATTGGTTTGATACAGTGCCATGCGGATAGCGCCGTAGAATTTACCCCGCGTCATAGTCAAGAGGGTCTTTTCGCCAGTCACAGGGTCGGAGACATTGTCCGTTATCGGCGCGTTGGCGAGGGTGGCTGCCACTTGTTCAAACTCGGCCTTAAGCTCAGGAAACTGGGCATGACAAGCCGCAGTTTCTTGGCAATCCTTAAATAATAACTCGAAGCCACGGTCAATCGCCGAGCCAATTTCTAACACGCTTTGCTGCATCGGCACTATGCCGTCTAAGGTCACTGTGGCTAAGTGCTCTGGGTAGAGGCGCATATAAAGCTGGGCCATGCGAGTGCCGTAGGAGATGCCGTACACATGCAGTTTTTTGTAGCCTAAGTGTGCCCGTACGGCTTCGAAGTCTTGCACCGCATTGAGGCTGCCGTATTGGCTGACGTCGGCATCTATGCTTGCGAGGCATTTTTGTGCTTCGGCTAAGCTATCGATATTCTCGTCATCGAAGGACAGGGCAGATTGCGCCCCTTGGTCGCATTGCAATAGATTCGAACGGCCTGTGCCCCTTTGGTCGATAAGCAGGATATCCCTTTGCTGACGCACTTTACTTAACATAGTGTTGAAGCTTGCGGCATTGTCTATGGCCGATTGTCCTGGGCCACCGGCAATGGCGAGTAAGGCTTCCTCATGGTTGGCATTTTTCACCGCGGGTAAGACCACGTAATGCACTTGGATCTGTTTGCCATCGGGTTTGTTGGGGTTTTCAGGCACAGTCACAAAACCGCAGTTTAGGCGATCCGATACGCCTTCCACATAGCAAGTGTCGGTCTTGTTTGCGGTGTTTATCGGTTGGCTTTTTACATCACTCGCCCAGGTTGCTGTACTTACCATAGCTAGCATGAGTGCGCTCATGCTTAACATTCGTGTGCGTAAGATACGAGCGTTATTAGTTATGCCATGCCGTGGCCAAGTAAGCCTTGGGCGTTGAACGGCGTTACTGAACTTCCTGTGTATCATGCTATCTCTCATGCGCGCTTTCCTTTTTGCATTTCAGGGCGAATGTGTTAATTTAAATACCAGTGTATCGGTGTATCAATGTATTAATACAGTGTGTAAAGGCTAATGTTAGAACTTTTAAATGTCAACCCCAGTAGTGGTGAACCCATTTATAAACAATTACACGAGCAAGTCGTGCGCTTAATTGTGGGTGGCCAACTGCAGGTGGAAGATGTGTTGCCCTCTGTGCGCCAGATTGCCGAGCATCTCGCGGTCAATCCCATGACAGTCTCCCGTGCGATTCAGCAGCTTGTCGACCAAGGTTGGCTCGAACGCCGCCGTGGGCAAGCGACTCGTGTTGCACTGCGAACCGAGGCGATGACATCGGGCGTGAGCCTGCTCGAACCCCAGCTCGATGCGTTGTTGTCACAGGCTAAACAGTTAGGCGTTAGCCAAGTTGAGTTGCTGAAGTTGATCAACGACCGCTGGCAAGATTAGCGAGCAACGCTAAGTAACATATCGATAAATAGCATAAAAAGGATGACATTCGATGGACCAAGCCCATAACCCAATACTTGAATTTAACCGAGTGAGTAAAGTCTTTCGCGGCAAAGGCGCGGGTGAAAAGTGGGCGCTTAAGGATTTATCGTTAACGCTGACGGCGGGCATGGTCGTCGGGCTGCTAGGGCAAAATGGTGCGGGTAAATCGACCCTAATGCGCTGCGCCTTGGGCATTTTGGCGCCGGATGCTGGCAGTATTACTACCTTAGGCGAACCACCCGAAAATCTAACCTCACAACTGAAGGAACGTATTGGCTATGTTTCTCAGCAACCCTTTGGTTATGAAGGTTTTACCATTGAACGCGCCCTCGATTTACACCGCAGTTTTTACCCCGATTGGGACAGGCAATTAGAGCAGGATTGGCTAGTACGGTTTGAGTTAGAGGTGACCCAACAGGTGCAAAGATTATCTGTTGGTCAAAGGCAATCCTTAGCCTTGATTATGGCGATGGCCTATCGGCCAGCGCTATTGATCCTCGATGAGCCCGTCGCCAGTCTCGACCCCATAGTGCGGCGCAAATTTATGGTCGATTTGTTCGATCTCGCCCTAGAATCCGGCTCTGCCGTGTTGTTTTCATCCCATATCACCTCAGATCTCGAGCGGGTTGCCAGCCATGTGGCATTGATCAAACAGGGCGAGTTAGTGCTGTTTAAGGAAATCGATGCCCTGCGGGAACAAGTGCGCTTACTCACGCTCATCCCCGAAACGGTATTGCCCGAGTCGATCACTGTGCTGAGCCGTGTGGGTGATTCAGTGCTGGTGGATTTAGGTGAGCACGGCGCGCCAATAGCGGGCGTGGTAAAGAATGAAGCCTTAAATCTTGAGCAACTGTTTATGGAGCTACACAGATGAGTGCGCCTGAGCTTAACCTTGTGCCCGCCGCGACAACAAACAGGGCGCAACAGAGGTTAAACCCTTTTAGGGGCATGCTGCGTCTTTGGTGCTTTGATATCGGCAGTGTGAGCTTTTTAGGTGTGGGGTTACTGGGAGTGATCCTAGCTTGTCTTGCCGCGGTCAATGGTAAAAACGACAGTGCTGAATTGTTGTTTTCTATGGGAATAGTCTCAAGTTCGGCGGCGGTAGCCTGGCAACTTATACGTTTGATGGCGAGCGAATGTTCCCAGTTAATTCCCCATTATCGTCGCCATATTTACATTCAAAGTATCACTGTTTTAGCCAGCGTGGTTGCTATAGGCGTGTTGTGCTGTTTGGCTTTGGGGTTAACCTCTAGCCTAGCCAGTTTAGTCTTGGCTTTGGTGATGAGTTTTGCCTTTATTTGGCTTTGTTTACTCAGCACTCAGTGGTTTTACGCGTCGTTTTTACTGTTTGTGTTAGTGCCATTTATCTCCTTGATGACGGCCCATATTCCCCTGTGGTTTAGCGTGATTGCGCTGATGGTGTTAGGAGGGGTGATCATTCGAGTCTGCCGCGCTTTACCTTGGCGATCGGAGGCGAGAACGGTTTATCTCAACGGCCTCGAAATGGGCTGGTTTTGGCTGCCCAATCTGCAATCTATGCGTATCTTGAGTCGCTTCGAGCGATATCTGCATCCAACCAATTTTTTTATCGGCCCTATGCTGACAGCTTTACTGCTGCTCTTGCCCGTAGCCTGTTTAACGCTTGGGGTGTTATCGCATCAATTCCATTGGAATATCCCAGTGCTACTTTTGTTGGCACAGTTCAGCGTGATCATGTGTTCTATGGTGCATTGGAGCCGAGTGCAGCGTTCACGCTCTACCGAAACCCTATTATTGATGCCAGGGTTTGATGGTCGAACAGGACTCATTGCGGCATTTTGCCGTGGACAACAACGACTGCTGAATGTGGTGGTCGGCATTATGTTGGCTTGTACTCTGCTGCTGGGTTGGCTCGATGGGGAGCTGAATATGCAGTTAGTCGGTCATCTGGTGCTCAGCACTTACTGGGCCTGCGCCCTGATATTCGGTTTTGGCTGTATGTGCCGCCGAGTTTGGCATGTGACTCTTACTATGATGATAGTCGCGGCGCATTCCCTGTGGGTGTCTATTAGCCTTGCATCTTTACGGGATGGCGGCAATTTAGATGATTGGTTTATTTGGGATTTTGTATTAATGCTGCTGGGGAATCTAGTGCTGATTTGGGGCAAGAAAACCCTCTGGAAAGGTGATGTTATTCACGGTTGAAACGGACTTTTTAGCGTGATTTGGGCGACATTTGCATAACATTAGAGCAAAAACTCTTAGTTTTTATTTAGTCATCGGGTAGAATGCTGCAAAAGCGGTACACTTGTAAGCTAAAAGGTGAGTCTCTTATGTCTCTCGAACAATATCATGTAATTCGACTCTTACAGCAGCAGAGTCAGTCCCTAAAGGATGCAATAGCGCTGGAAGGTTTTGAAATGGCTGCACCTTGGCATAGGGTCAGCTGGCAAGCATTCGATCAGATCAGCAGCAAGATTGCACAGCTGTTGATTGAGTTTGGCGTACAAGTGCAAGACCGTTGCGTCATCCTAGCGCAAAATTGCCCCCAGTGGACTTGTGCCGATATAGGTACGCTTAAGAGTCGCGCCATTGTGGTGCCGATTTATCCCACTAGCACCCTAGAGCAGGCGAGCTTTATCGTGAATGATGCCGCGGCGAAGGTGATTTTTGTCGACGACGCTAAGCAATACGCTATGGCCTGCGAACTGCAAAAGTTGTGTCCTAGCCTAGAGCAGATCATCGTATTCGATGCGAGTGTGACTCTGGTTGCCGATAATGCTGAGCGTCATTGGCATTTAGACGCGCTGTTAGCGGGCACGGCTAAAGAGATCCAGCAAGAAGCTGAGCTTAATCAGCGTTTACAAGCAGCCAATCTCGATGATTTACTGACCTTAATTTATACCTCAGGCACCACGGGCGATCCTAAGGGCGTGATGCTGGATTACCGCAATATGGCGTCAACCGTGCGTCAACATGATCAAAAACTGGCCTTCAGTACGGGCGATGTGTCCTTGGCTTTTTTACCACTGAGTCATGTGTTTGAGCGGGGTTGGAGTTTCTATGTGCTGTGCCGTGGTGGACATAACGTCTACCTGCAAAACACCCAAAGAGTGAAAGAGGCTATCAGTGCCGTGCGTCCACATACTTTGTGCGTGGTGCCGCGTTTCCTCGAAAAAGTGTATAGCGCAGTGCAAGACAAAGTGGCTAAGTCCAGTGACGGTCGTAAAAAGCTGTTTGCTTGGGCGATGCGTGTGGGTGAACGTCAGTTCGAGGTGGGTCAGGGCCGCGCTAAGGGTGGTTTATGGCTGTCGCTGCAATGGCAACTTGCCAATAAACTCGTCTACAGCAAGTTGCAAGCTGTGCTCGGTGGGCGTTTGAAGTTTATGCCCTGCGGTGGTGCGGCGTTAGACGTTAATGTGGGCGCCTTCTTCCACGGGATTGGTATTCCGGTACTTTGCGGTTACGGCATGACCGAAACCAACGCGACAGTGACCTGCAATACCTTAGATAATCGGGTGCCTGGCTCGAATGGTCAGCCATTATTGGAAACCGAAATCAAGCTTGGTAAAGATGATGAGATCTTAGTCCGTGGTGCGACTGTGATGCGCGGTTATTACAATCGCCCAGAAGACACCGCCGCCGCCTTTGAGGACGGCTGGTTAAAAACCGGCGATGCGGGGCGGATTGACGCTAATGGTAATTTATTTATTACCGATCGTATTAAAGAATTGATGAAAACCTCCAACGGTAAGTATATCGCGCCTCAAAGGGTCGAAGGCACAGTGGGCCGTTGTCCTTTTATTGAGCAAGTGGCGATTATTGCCGATGCCCGCAACTATGTGACCGCCTTGATCGTACCCGCGTTTGAGTCACTGGAGGCGTGGGCGAAGGAGAAAGGCCTTAAATACGAGTCACCTTTAGAACTGCTGCGCCATAGCCATGTGGTGGAACATTTTGAGCAACGTTTAAAGCAGTTGCAGTATGAGTTGGCAGGGTTTGAGCAAATTAAAAAGTTCACCCTACTGCCAGAAGCCTTCTCAATGGAAGCGGGATTAATCACCCCAACGCTAAAACTGCGCCGTAAGATGATTTACCATAAATACGCCCATGAAATTAATGCTATGTATAATAATTAATTGTTAAATTTTTGATCTTAAAAGGCCGCCATCGCGGCCTTTTTTGTCTCTACTACTTCCTGAAGTGCTTGTCTTGGCTTAAAATTTGCGCGCTTGCTGGTGCGCACGAGGCGCAAGGTGTCGGTATAAAGGATAGTTAAATGGAACTTTCGATTCGTAATTTATGCGCTGCTGTGAAGTTGGCGTTGTTGTCTTCTTTTGTCGTCATGCCTGCGGCTATCGCGGCAGATTACGACAAAATCGTCCACGGCCCCGTGGATTTGCCTAATGGCCAATGGCTAGATTTCTACCAAAAAGATCATCAAGTATGGAGCGAAATGCTCTATGGTGATGCGCCCGGTGTGCGTATCGATGATTATGGTCCTGCAGAAATCGTGGCGGTTTTTTATCTCGACTTTGATAAAGGCGGCACCAAAGAAGTGATCGTCATGCTCAAGGATGCCGATGGTCAGCATCTGCGTGGCTATGGTTTTGAGGGGGAGGAGCTCACAAAACTCCCCCGTCTACAGGCCGTGCTCGATGAAGTGGCGCCCACTTTAACCTCGTTTACCGTGGGTAACGTCCGTAAAGTGTTGAGCCAAATTCCACCGCAACAATATCGTATGACCTATGATGTTGATGCGATTGAAGATCCCGCCATTAAAGCGATTGTCGATGGCTCAACTAAGCTCAAGCCGACCTTAGTGGGTTATCGTAATTCCGAAGGTTCACCCGTCGATGTGAAGACCGCAGTCGAATATAAATTGCGTTATCCACTCACCCGTAAAGATAAAGATGCCCAAGGCAATGAGCGCCAATATAGCCTAGTGACCACCTTTGATCGCAGTGGCTACAGCGAAGAAGATGGTAGTTTTGTATTGGTGAGCGTGGCCTTTGAGGCCGATGATTTTGATTGGCTTAAAAGCGGTGGTGCCGCGATCCCTAAAACAGGTCCATCCTACGATTTTATGAGTATGGGCATGGGTAGCACTTGGGCAGGGCTTGCCAGTGAAAGTCATTATGCCCAAGGTGTGCTCGATGGCCCCTATGCCGCCTACGATGGCCGCAATGGTAGCGTGATTTACTCTGGTCACTACAAACAAGGCAAAAAAGTCGGTAAGTGGATGGAAGCCGACAGCCGTGAAACCTATTGGGAAGGCGAGTACCTCGACGGTAAAAAGCAAGGTAAATGGATCGCACATTCGGTGTTCGATGAGGCCGATAACTTTGGTTTTGCCCACTACAATCAGGATGTGCTCGACGGTCCAACTGAAATCTATACGCTAGATTACGATTCCAGCACCGAAGGTGCGAAGAAGCTGTCTGAAAAAGGTATTTATCGCAATGGCGTGAAAGATGGCGAGTGGCTTGAGTCCGATGGCAGCAAAGGCCAATACCAAAAGGGCGTTAAACAAGGCCCTTGGACGGAAAAGGTCACCCAGGGGGATTATCGCTTTCAAACCGGTGAAGGCAACTACCTCGATGGAAAACGCTCAGGCCCTTGGGTATATATCCGAACGCCAGATGCCAACGATGCTTTTACCACTAAGCAATCAGTGACTTACCTCTACAAGACCGAAGTCAACTATGAGAACGGCCTACGTCAAGGTGAGGCTAAGTTATTCAATAAAGATAATTTTATGTTCTCCCTTAAACATTATGATAAGGGCAGACTCCACGGTGAAAGTTTATGGTATTCGGGCCCAAATGCCGTCAGCAATGTAGCTAACTATCGTCAAGGCGAGTTAGATGGTCCACAAATGTGGCTCGAGCCTAACGGCGATCTGAATGAGTTGAGTCAGTATAAGTTCAATGACGCCGTAAAACTTAAACCCTCGCAGGATGAATGCATGATGCGAAAAGAGCCCTACGCAGGCGATTGTGAGGGGGTGTTAAACACAAACAATGCCGAGACTAGCTCGATTAAAGATGGTGAGCAGCGAGTGTATCGCAGCGGCCGACTATCCGAATTAAGCTATTACACTAATGGGTCAGTCGATAAAGAATATCGATTCGATTCCAACGGTCGCTTAACGTCCCTCCAGACCTATAAAGCGGGTAAGGAATATGGCCCAAGCATCCGCTATTCCACCGACGGCGGCTATTCACTCGCCCAATATGGTCATCTTATCAATAACCGTCTCTCTGGCCCCCATTACACTTTCTATCCTAACGGCCAGTTAAAGAGTTTGTGGAACTATTGCCAGCAAGAAGGGGAAATGTGGAACGGTGAACCTTATTTCTGGGATAACGCCATTGCACGCTGCGGTATCCAGCGGGAATATTTTGATAATGGTGCCGTGAGTTGTATCGAGGATCTCGACAGCAATTATGCCGTGGATAAAGTCTGTTATGACCAGAATGGCAAGTTAGCCAGCGAAATGCTGCGCATCGATGAGCAACATGTAGTCCATAAACGCTATATCAACGGGGTGATCTATCAGGAAGAACCTGGGTTCTCGGATTTTTCCCATGTGACTAAGGGGCGCAAAATCTATCACTTAGAAAACCCTAAAAGCCATGGGGTGTTTAAGTCCTACGACAGCAGTGGCAAGCTCAAATACGAAACAATCTATGATATGGGTAAGGCTGGCTGTATGAAAAAGTACGATGCTAACGGTAAGCAAACCGCAGAAACCGCAAGCTGCCAGTTCTAGATTCTAGGTGCTAGAATCCGTTTCGCTTAGGATAATGGATGAGTTTGGTGGTTTGGGTTAATTGCGATAATCACCACGCTCTTCCATTCATAAAATAATAAAAAGGAAGTTTGCATGTCAGCCACCGAATACAGCCTAGAAATTCAGCCAAGATTTACCGAAATAGATGGTCTAGGACACATTAACAACACAGTGATCCCCGTATGGTGCGAGACCGCTCGCGCGCCGATTTTCGAGATTTTTAATCCAGAACTGGATTTACACCAATGGAATCTTATCGTTGCGGGTTTTACCGTGGCATTTATCGCCCCAACTTACTACGGCAAGAGTGTGACGATAAAAACCTATGTGAGCCGCATCGGCAATAGCAGCTTCGAGCTGACCCAAAGCTGTTGGCAAGCGGGCAATAAGACCGCAGAAGTGAAAACCACACTCGTGCATTACGACTACCGCTGCGAAAAAAGCCGCCCAATTCCCGAAGATATCCGCGAAATACTCGCTAATTTAAGTGGTGAAAGCGCTTAATCTGCGCACTCTAGGTCAGCGCAATTGCAATTGCGCGGCTAAAGCGTTAATTTGTCGGCCCGCTCTAACTGTGATGCAGATCACTTAAGCTGCATCATTTTATTTTTATCGGCTCGGATTAACCATGAGATTCTATTTTACCCGCATGCGCTCGAAGAATATTTGTCCACCAAGACAACCACTTAAAAAGATTGTGTGGTCATGGATTGGGGCTTTCTGTGGCATCTATTTAGTTGCCAGCCTAGCGACTTATATGAATGCCAATTTTATGGGGACCATGTTTGTCATCGGCTCTTTTGGCGCTTCGGCTGTACTGGTGTACGGGGCACCGCTGGCTGAGTTTTCTCAACCCAGAAACTTGATTGGTGGCAGTGTGTTATCGGCTTTAATTGGGGTCGCCATTTACCAAATATTCGCCGATTATATGGTACTTGCCTGTGCCTTAGCCGTATCTCTATCTATCGCATTAATGTACCTGACTCGTACCCTTCATCCCCCCGGTGGTGCAACGGCATTGATCGCCGTGATTGGTGGTGAAAATGTGCATCAACTCGGCTTCCTCTACGCCCTAATGCCAGTATTTTTAGGTTCAGTCTTGCTTCTGCTGGTCGCGTTGGTGGTCAATAACCTCTCCACCGATCCCAAGCGTCACTACCCTGTTTATTGGATTTAGTTCTTCAAAAACTTCTGCACATACCAGCAACTGGCTTGGATAGTGAGATCTTGGCTTTTAGCCCACTTTAGGCCATGGCGAACTACATCGAAGTTCCCCTCAGAGCGTAAACCCTATACCTAGGATTAAGCACTCGCATTCCTGTGACTCGCAGCAAGTACGTCCGTGTATGCTCGAACGTGGCATCCATGCCACGGACGGTCACATCCATGCGGGTGCTTAATCCAGTTTGGCCCTGTGAGTGTCTGTAGCAACTTGAAGTCTAAATTTGACAATGTGCCTTATTAATCAGTTTTGACTATAAGGTGGTTGTTGGATTTTGTAATTGATTGTTCGCAAAGCTTAAATTGAAAGGGTAATGTAGCTCTATCAGTTATTTTATTGAATCCAGGTTAAGCACTATGTCTCTATTTGGGGTGAAAATGAAAACAAGCCATGTTCCGCTGAAACGGACTTTCTCGCTGGTTGCTCATGATGCCGTATCGGAAGACGACAACTTTAAAGTGTTTTTTGGCTTCGAGAAGCCAAAAGACTGGTCTGATTTAGAGTCGGAATATCGAGTCGTCATTCTGGCTGATGCGGGCGCAGGTAAAACTTTCGAGATGCGTACACAAGCCAAATATGCGATTGAGCAAGGTCGTGCAGCATTTTTTATTCGTATTGAAGATATAGACGTTAATTTTGAAGATGCTTTTGAAGTTGGCACGGCATCGCAATTTGGATTGTGGCTGGAGTCTTCGGAAGATGCTTGGTTTTTCCTTGATTCAGTGGATGAAGCTCGTTTGGATGATCCGAGAACTTTTGAAAAGGCAATAAAGCGTTTTTCACAAAAGATAAACAAGGCTGGTCATCGAGCACATGTCTATATTTCTAGTCGACCCTATGCTTGGCGTTTTCAAGCCGATAAAAAAATTGTTGAAGATTTGCTGCCTTTTGCTTCATCACAACAAAAAGAATCATTTGAGGAGAGAGAAAATGATTCCGTTATTGGCGAAGAGGTGGCAGATGGCCCCCTTCATGTTTATCAACTTAGGCCATTAGACTTGGATGCTATACGGCAGTTTGCCGAATATAGATCTACACCTAACGTTGATAAATTAATTGCAGATATCAAACGCACAAACCTCCTAAGTATTGCAGAAAGGCCTTTTGACCTAGAAGGTTTGCTTGAGAAATGGAAAGACGATGGCAAACTTGGCAGCAGGCTTGAGTCATTACAGCACAATATCGTACTACGTCTTAAAGAAGTTAATCTTGATCGTAAACAGCAACAACCGCTAAATAGTGTGAAAGCGCGTGAGGGAGCTAAAATTTTGGCTGCGGCAGTTACCTTGACTGGCGAAGCTGGAATTTTCGTACCTGATCAAACCCATGAAAAAGTGGGTATTGATGCCGAGAGTGTGCTGCATGGTTGGAATTCAAATGATGTAAAAGCATTGCTTGAACGTGGCTTATTTAATGACATTATTTACGGCGCTGTACGTTTTCGTCATCGAGAGATAAGAGAGCTTCTTACTGCCGAGTGGTTTCATTCTTTAATTGAAACAGGGAATTCACGATGCGCAGTTGAGTCATTGATCTTCAAAGATCAATATGGTGAGCAAGTTGTTACCCCTAGATTAAGACCTATTCTGCCTTGGCTTATTTTATTCGATCCACCTATTCGTAAAAAGCTCTTACTCTTCATCCCGAAATTGCTGTCGAAGGTGGTGATATAGCTCGCCTACCGCTTAATGAAAGGAAAAGGATTCTTGTCGATATTGTTAGGCGAATCGTTGCTGATGAGGATGGTCGCTCTGCTAGAGACAACAGTGCTATTGCGCGAATTGCTCAGCCAGATCTGTCTGATGAGGTTAGGCAGCTTATCATCGAATATGAAAATAACGACGATGCGATTTTCTTTCTGGGTAGGCTTGTTTGGCAAGGCAATATGAAGGCATGTGTTGAGGATTTTATGCCTATCGCGATAGCACCAGAAAGGGGGAAATATGCTCGGATTGCCTCGGTAAGAGCGATTTCAACAACGGGTACAGTTGAGCAAAAAATGACACTGTGGAAAGCGTTAAATGAGGTGCCTGCTGAACTTCCGCGAGAACTGTTGGCTGAATTGTTAAATGAATTAGTCTCGACTTGATCTGACACATCGCCTTGAAAAGGTGAGAGTTACCAGTTTTGATTGTGGGTGTCGAATCCTTAATCAAAACCAAGGAGGTAACTCTCATGCTCCATAGTAACAATCCAA
>NZ_JAKUKD010000024.1:0-94740 GCF_024197625.1 Shewanella sp. KJ2020
GCGGTTTCGAGCTTAATGGCAGCGCTATATCGTGCACGTTTACTTTTATTCATATTGTCACCTAAATGGGTTATGAGTGAGATCATAACATTTCTTATTAGGTGGCCAAATTCACTATGCCACTACAAACATAGCGAATGTAAAGTGTCTAAAGAGTTCACTTGGTTGATAGGTCCTGCTTGTCATGCCGCAGAACGACTGATGTTTGCTCATGCAGTTGAAAGCTTGAGTGATGCAATACTCTCTATTTTGCTTAAAGCGCCAGCTATTCGTAACTGGCGTGGAGAGAATTTCAGTGAACATAAGAACAAACTTCATGATCTGGTTCCAAGATGGCCAGAGTTAAACGATGCTTTATTTTGGAAAAATGTAACCGAGTCACGTGAAACTAATAAACGCAGTAATGATAGATTGACGAATATATGGCAAGTGGATTGGCCTGAACATTATTGGCAGTTTAATTCTGAGGCCTTTGAGCGAGTGCTAGCGTTTATAACATCCCAGCAGTTTGAGGATGACAAACTGGTCGCTCTTTCATTAGCGTTTCGCCTTTATGAGCAAGAAAATGAGCCTGAAGAATGGTTAGAACGCATACGACAAACCATTTTAGATAATCCAATACTCGAGTCGTCGCTTGAGGAGCGCTTAGCCTCCTTAAAACAGCGGAAAATCAATCGAGAAGAGAGCCCTTATGAGCGCCAATATCAAGCCAGACGCAAAAAAGAGGAACGTAATCGGGCTCTATGGATAAAGAGATTGCGTGCTAAGCCGGATTCTATTAGAAATCCGCAAAACCTTAGTCCTGGGGAATTAAGTGATGACCAAGGTTGGTTGCTAAATGAAATAGAAGATGGCCACGGAATGAGAATGAACCGTGGAAGAAAAGTCGACTGGCATTCACTCATCAATGAGTTTGGTGAGGACGTTGCCTATGCATTTCGTGACGCAGCAATTGCTCATTGGCGAGCTTATCAACCGGCGCTGCGTTCTGACGGAGCAGACACAAGTTCCGTAAGCTATTCGCTTATTTTTGCTATGGTCGGATTGGAGTTCGAAGCTCAAGAAGTCGATGGCTTTCCACTAAACCTTACCTATGCTGAAGTTGAGCATGCTTTACGTTATGCCACATATGAACTTAATGGCTTTCCAAGTTGGTTGGAGAGTATGTATAAGGCGTACCCGCAGCAAGTCAAAGCTGCCGTAATTAAAGAGCTTTATTGGGAGCTGGAAAATAGCAAAGTCGATAAACCTTTGCATTACATACTGCACGATCTAGCTTATTACGCACCTTGGTTGCACTTCGAGTTAGTTGAGCCCATTAGCCAATGGGTCTCTATCAATCAGTAAGTCATCAGCAAAATTTACGGTATTGCCTTCAAATTCTGACTAATGGTGGCGCTGCTACCGAGTTTCTTGCTGATTTGGCGAAGTCTAAAGTGGAACACTGTGACTCAGAGGATTTATTACCCAACTGGTATGCACTCTGGGTGGATATGGAGCCTGAAACGGGTATTCAAGCTGTCGAGTCTTGGTTGGAAGAAAAAGATACAGATACGGCAACGTTGGCTGCGCAACTCTTTATAACTGCGTTAACAGGCGGGCGGCGTAATGATTTAGGGAATGGTACGGCTGCTGGGAAATTTCGTACAGCCTCTAATCTCAAATCATTATATCTAATGATGCACCGCTTTATTCGTACGAGTGATGATACAGACCATTCAGGTGAGGATTTCTACTCTCCTGAGTTGCGTGATGATGCACAAGATGCGCGAAATCAATTGTTTAATTATCTCGTTGAAATTCCTGGTAAGGATACTTATCTAGCTTTAATTGAGTTAGCTCGAGTCCATCCTGATGATAGTTATCGACAATGGATGAAAAAACGCGCTTACAAACGGGCAGAGGAAGATGCAGATCTCGAACTTTGGTTAGCTCAACAAGTTCGAGATTTTGGGACTGTACTTGAAATGACTCCCGCCACTCATCGACAGCTATTTGATCTTGGCGTATTGCGTTTAAATGATTTCAAAAACTGGGTTGAACGTGGCAATGATAGCCTAGCGGAGACATATCAAAGGGCAGTTGATGAAACAGAGATACGTAAAATTATCGCGCATTGGTTGAATGAAAAAGCGCATAGTCGCTATACATGTGCTGAAGAGGCTCACTTGGCTAATAATCAACGGCCAGATATTTGGTTTCAGCATCCGAACATAAAATCCCCTGTGCCGATAGAACTCAAGTTATTAGATAAAGGTTGGTCTGGACCTGATTTATGTGAACATTTGAGAAATCAGCTTGCAGGAGATTACCTGCGTGAGGAAACTGCTGGTTGTGGGATTTTTTTACTAGTTTGGCAAGGTAAAGAGCCCGGTAAGTGTTGGGAAATTGAAGGTAAAAGAACTAATGTTTCTGAGCTAAAAAAGGCTTTGGAAGAATACTGGCTTAGGATATCGGACCAATTCCCAAATGTATCCTCAATTGAAATTATTGTGATTGATTTAACTTTGAGAGCAGAGCGGTCAACCACTTAACTGGTTATATTGATGTTGACAGTAGATCTTTGCAGTTGTTGTAAAATTTTAATTATCACAGAGTGTTACCGTCACTTGAGTTCAGGTATAAGCACGATTTGGCCTTCGAAAACATGGATGTTTTCGTAGAGCGTATAGGGATATATTCACAGCGTGCCAAAGGAGTGCTTATGCCTGTACCGAACGAAAGCTACTGCTAGTTCAAGTAACAAAATCCAGTTTTGTCCTAGGTTAGTTGGTAACTAGAAATTTTGATAAATCCACCTCAGGCCTTTCGCTAGTCCAACAGGAAAGGTGGAATAATGTTCTGTACCGTTGATAATTTCATCGCTGATGTTGTAAGCCTAGTTTTTCAAAAACTTCTGCACATACCAACAGCTGGCTGCTATCTCAAAATCTTGGGCTTTGGCCCACTTTAGGCCATGGCGAACTAAGCGTTCGGCAAGGCCTTTGCCGCGCAGTTCGTCGGGGACAAAGGTGCGGTTAAAATCGATCTGCTGGCCATCGAGTCGATATTCAAGCACAGCTTCATAGCCATCGATAGGGATAATAAAGCGTTGCTTATCCTGTTGATGTTCAATGGCTATCTCACTATTTTCGTTATCTGACATATATGCTTCCCTCAAGGTATGGCCTAAAGTGTGCTGGCTATCTAGCTATTGGCGCGGATAGTTAAAAGCTTAAGCGACTTCGTGCTGTTTGAGAATCGCTAGTAGCTCTTCTGGCAGTTCGGCTTTCTTACCCGTTTTAAAATTAAACATTACCGCGACCGAAGTGCCTAAGGTGGTTACGGCCTGCTGCTGTTTACTAAAAGCCTGATAATGCATGGTAAATCTATCGCTGTGAATATCACTAATACTGACACTGACCAATAAAGTATCGGGGAAAGTCACTGGGCGTTTATAGCGGGCTTGATTTTCGCTGATTACGGGGCCAATGCCGGATTTATACAGGGTATCTAGCGGGAAGAGGCGGTTAAAGAAGTCGATACGTGCCGTTTCAAAATAGCGGAAATACACCACATTATTTACGTGTTGTAGGGCATCCATTTCACCCCATGCAACGGGGATTTCTGTGACTATGGGATGCTGTGCGAGAAATTTTTCCATTGTACTTTCCGATGTATTTTGCATTGAATTACCCATATAAAAATCCGAGTTGAAACGCTCGTTTAAGATGGCCAGACTAGCAGCATAAAGAATGAGCGACAAGTCTAGGATGCTTGTCAGTAGCGCTTTTATCGCCAAACTTATTTCATTGATTAAATTGCTTGTCTTTTTTATCAATGAACGGCTAACTTAGTCTTAGCGTTTATTAAGGGATTATAAAATAATAATGAATTTAGATGGTTACATTGAGTCTGCTCGCCAGCATCTGCGACACCTTTCCCTGCCTTCTGTGGGGCATATTAATTCAGGAACGAGTGAGTTATGGCGCCGTTTTAGCCAAGGGCTCGTTAAGTTATCCTTTGCGCAAAAGTTGTATCTTATCGCCTTGATACTCGCCTTTAGCTCCACTGGAATGGGCATAGTTGCCTCGGTTGCCGTGATCGCTATGGCCATCGAGTTCTGGCCTGTGTTCGAGCGGGTCTGGCACAGCCTCGCGGGCAAAGCTGTGTTACTGCTGTTTTATGCCATTATTGCCAACTTTGCCTTAGGATGGTCCGGTGCCATAGTGAACGAAGTGGTTGGCGTTTCGGCGAGTCATCTGAGCTACACCCATAACTTGGCGATTTTACTCTATATGCCCGCTTGGTTTGTGATGGTCAGCGCCATTGTACTGCTGGCCTTGCAGCTGATTATTCCCATTTATTTAGTGTTGATTTTTTTACTTAAACCTTTAGGTGTCAAATCGTTACGGCTCACCTCGCATACCTCATTCCGTAAAACGACCTTTGTGATCCGTATCGTGCTAGCGTCTGTGGTGCTGTACCACTTGAGCCTGCTGATCGATTTAGAGGGCAGTATTGAAACGTCATATACCAACTTAATCACGGCAAGCCAACAAACCTCTGAACAGCGTGCCATTGAACCAGCATTGGGGCTGACACCGGATACAATAGGGGAGACTAAGGCTCCAGCCCTTGATTTGGTTCTGATTAAGCCAACCCTTGAAAATGACCAAGGTGCTAATGCACGGGAGCCAAGCGGCGAAGAACGCGAGGAGGAAGAACGCAAGCAAACCTATGCATCGGTGCGGGCTCAATATCAGCACTTAGTGCGACAGTTGCTAGCGAGTTTTGCCTTTACATTCGAGGCAGATAGTCGTTCACGGTGTGAGAAACCCGCCGAGTCTAATGTGATTGAATTGAATGATTACGAGATCTTACAGATTACGCCGGATAAAAAAGCGCATTATGGTTATCGCTTCGAAGTGAAAAAGTGTATTTCGGTGGCGTTTCCATTGGCGGTGAAGAGTAGTTAAACCGCGGAATAAAAAAGCGACCTTCTGGTCGCTTTCGTTTTATCGGCTAAGTCAGCTAGCGAAGGCGTTATTCGATCACTAGCTCATCGAAGCTGCTGATTTTGCGAAACTCACCGGTGCGCTGTTTGCTGTCGCGTACCATTTGGCAAGTCATCATGCCTGCGGCTTCGGCGGCTTTTAATTCTTCAACTACATCAGACACAAACAGTACTTGCTTAGGGCTTAGGCTGATTGTGTTGAGGATATTCGCATAGGCCTGTTTATCCAGTTTATTGCCCGTTCGGGTATCAAAATGGCCGCTAAACATTTCGGTTAAATCACCGCCATCGCTGTGGCTAAATAACAATTTTTGCGCATCGACAGACCCCGATGAAAAGCTATAAATACGCAGTTTTTGGGCACTAAAGCGTTTCACCGCTTCGATAAAGTCGGGGAAGATATGGCCTGTAAATTCGCCATGGGCGTAACCTTGCTTCCAAATTAAGCCTTGCAGGGTTTTGAGTGGGGTTGCTTTACGATCTTCGCTAACCCACTGCTGCAAAATTTCAGTTACGCGCGCTAGGTCCGCATCGGGTTCTAGGGCGATATCTTTAGTGTCACAGATACAGTTTTCAACCAATACATTGTGTTGGTTCTGTTCTAAAAAGTCTGGCAAGGCTTTGACAGAATAGGGGAATAGTACATCTTGGATAAAGTTTAGGTCTGTCGTGGTGCCCGCTGTGTCTACGACTATGGCTCTGATACCCATAATGTTTTGATACTCCACAATATGTTGGCTAAAAAATGCAACCCCGATCCTAAGCGTTATTGGCACAATTGGCTAGTGGATTTCGCCCTTAGACCGTGGGAGATTGTGCGCCATATCACTCAGCTATTCGACTTAAACTTAATTAAATGAGGAATTTTAGAGGCTTATCTAGTGGATATGGATGAAATACTGGATTTAGTGGGGAGAATTATGCTGTTTATGATCCCACAGTTTGTTATCGGCATAAGACTATGGTCTTAATAGCTAAGGGAAATTAGGGCTGTTATTGTAGCTTTACTCTCTTTCGACTTAATTTATTCAACTTTATGGTTTTATAGATGAAGTCGAGCGCCCAGTAATGATGAGGCAGTTTATGAAATATTTACCCGCATTCGGTTTAGGTATTCTCTTGGCGGTATTGAGTTTTGTGAGTTTTGCGCTGGTTGCAACGGCGGGCTATATGTACGCCTTGCTGGGGAGTGTCGATAACCTTAGCCACACTAGCCCGGTTTATCTGGGGTTAGGTGTCCATGACGCCGGGCTGTTAATTTTGCTCTCGGGGTTAATGCTTTTTGCGTATCAACGGCTTTTTCCTCGATTGCCATTTGATTGGTTTGCTGCAGTAGCAATGCAAATGCCACTGGGTTTACTGGTACTTTGGTCCGATGGGGTGTCCTTTAATCTGACGGATTTTTATGGTGTGGCCAGAGCATTAACTCTTTTTGCCGCAACCTTTGGTGTTTTAATGATTTTTTGGCTATTACAGCGCCGTAGTCGTCGGTTTTCACAAACAGTGTGAGCCGTTTAGAAGCTGTTGAATTGGCCGTGGTATAAACATCGCGGCATTTGTTGGGGTTGGGTTCGGCACCGATTAGCACTGGGCTTGGTATTTGGGTGTACCTAGGTCGACTGGCGAATGAAACTTTTAAGTCTATGAATATTCAGGGGTAGTATTTGACGGCCCCTGATTTTATCTTACTGATTTTACATCGCCTTAAGCCGGTGTTGCCGGAGTGGTTGCGGCTTCGAGCCACTGATCAATCTTTTGCTCTAATAGATCCAAGGGCAGGGCGCCGTTTTCAAGCAGCCTGTCATGGAATACTTTGATATCAAACTTATCGCCCAAGGCTTGCTTGGCTTTTTCACGCAGTTCGATAATTTTAAGCTCGCCTAATTTATAGCCTAAGGCTTGCCCCGGCCAAACCACATAGCGCTCGATTTCACCCGTTGCCTCGGAGCGGTGGATACCTTCTGTTTTTACCGCATAATCAATCGCTTGTTCGCGGCTCCAGCCTTTGGCATGCATGCCAGTATCGACCACTAGACGCACGGCGCGGTGTAGTTCTGACTGTAAACGGCCAATGTTGTTGATGGGGTTATCCTGGTAGATCCCCATTTCCGCGGCAAGACGCTCGGCATACAGGGCCCAGCCTTCACCGGCGGCATTAGAGTAAAAAATGGTGCTCAGCAGCGGTAAGCTATCCGATAGGCCGATAATAGTTTGCAGATGATGGCCAGGATTGGTCTCGTGATAGGTTAAGGTTTGCAGCGAGTAAGATGGCAGCGCCGCCATATCGTACAGGCTTATCCAAAATGTCCCCTTACGCGTGCCATCCTGTGACGGTGCATCGTAAAATGCGCCACTGGTGGCCGCCGCGCGGCTGTCGGGCACGGCTTCAACTGCAACTTGTTGATCGGGTAAGCGGCCAAACCATAGGGGTAATTTGGCATTGACTAGCGCAAGATTGGCTTGAATATCCGCCATTAACTGCTGTTTACCTGCGGCGGTGTCTGGGTAGAGATATTTAGGATCTCGCAGCAGTGTTTGCATGCGTTCGCCCACAGTCCCTTCGCGATAGCCGACTTGTTTTAATAAAGCGTCCATTTCAGCTGTGATACGGGCGACTTCCGCTAGGCCGAGTTGATGAATTTCCTCGGCGGTTTTATCCGAGTTGGCAAGATGCTTAATCATCGCCTGATACAACTTAGCCCCTTGGGGCAAATGTCCTATGCCAGCAATATGGGACGCCTTTAACCGCACGCTTTGCAGTGCAGAGATCAGCTGGCGAGTCGCGGGGTAATACTTAGTTTCAACCAGTTCGGCGGCCGAATTGGCTAAAACCTCACTTTCAGGCACTTTGGCGGCGGCTAACTTAGCGTTAAAACTGCTGACTAAGGGATGCTCATTGGCATGGTGCACTAACTGTTGCTGCAAATTGGCTATGGTCTTATCGATAATAAAATCCGGTGGGATCACCCCCATCTGCACATCTTGGGCGAGTTTGTCGATTAAGGTGCCCATCTCCGCGGGATACAGGCTTAAGCGGCTAAGGTAGGCCTGAGCTTCGGCGGTATTGGTGACGGCAAATTTGTCTTCCATATAACCAGGGAATTCAACATGTAACCCAGATAAATGGTTGACAGAATAGGGTAAAAACCATACGCCGTACTCACCGAGCATAGTGCCATAGGCTACGGTTTCGGCGGGAAGTAGTGCACCTTTCACCTCGGATGTTATCGAGTTAAGGCTAACTCGCTCGGAGGCGCTAAGGGTGCTGCTATCGATAGCATTCAGCTCACTCAGTATGGTTTTAAGGGCTTCACGGCGATGATGTTCAGCGGATGGACTGTAGTCGGTGAGTTTCGACATCACCCCTTTACCCGCTTCGGTATCGGGCACGCCATAATAGGTGGCAATCTCGGGTCTTAGGGCGAAATAACGCTGGGTAATGGCCGATAATTGCTGCTTGAGGCTCACGGCTTGAGTGGCATTTTGCGCCGAAGTTTGCGCTGTTGTTTGAGTCGCTGGCGTATCGTTTGGATCGCTACAACCTGTGACTAACAGACCTATTATTAAGCTATTTATTATTCTTTTCATCGAATTACTCATAAGGTGGGTATCAGGTTAAGCCGTGGTTTGGCAGGGAAACCTAAAGTGTTAAACCATGCATAAATGTGATCAACCTCAAAGTTGATCGGTTATCCTAGCAGTTTATTGCACCCAAACCGCAAGAATTTTGTAGCTAATTTTGAGATCCGGATAAGGACGAGTATGAGTTGCGATAAGTGCAAAGATTCTAAGAGGTTAATTAAAGTTCCAAGGGATTTAACCTAAGCCATCTTATTGGCAAGACTCAAAGTTGATGGAAGCATTCAATACTTAGGTACTGGTCCCTACGGCGATCCATTTTCACATATAGCCTCGGGCACTGATTAGGGGGAAATCGTTGAACATTCATTATGATGAGTGGTAAGTTTCTATGGTTATTAAATAATTTTATCTAGACAATCAGAATGATTTTCTTTTATAAGCGGGGTTTAATAAGAGGTTCGGATAAAACTCAATGTCTAAGGGGAATATGTGCACCTGTATTGAACAACCAACATTAATTGACATCAGCAACAGCCACTCTGATTTCAAATCAAGGCTGCACCAGCTAGATGTCGGAAATTGGGTTTTGCTAATGCAGTGCCTTGATTGTGGCCAGCATTATAAAGTAGACGAATGGGATAAATATCAGACTTGCTATGCGGTAAAAGTTCCGTCGCGAGATAACTGGGAATCATGTGATAGCAAGCTACTGATTAAAAATCAAATGGTAGAGAATCGGGGTGGCTATACCCATGATTTATGTATTTGGTCAGGCTGTAGTCTCAAACAAGTAAAAGGGAGTGCTTACTGTGTTAATCATCTGTATTCAACTGGTGCCCGTGAGTAAGCATTTAATAAGTAAAGGCAGCATCGCTCATACGGATCTGGAGCTAAACGCATGTGGCTTCTTATTCCCAAGCAGCCACGAGCTAGGGATTCTGCAAGAGAGCTAACAAGCACTATCTGGGCTAGGGTTATTACACCGCCACGTCTGTGATAGGGTTAACCAAATATTTCCTAATAGGTAAACTTCCATTGCTTAAATGCTGGATTCCCGCTTAGAAGCATCGCGGGAATGACGGAGTGGGGATTACCGTTGACCAGACACCAAATATGAGTGCTTGCTCAAAGGTATTAACCTCCGTAGTGGTGTTTGCTGAACTTTGGTGACACAGGATTATCAGAGGGTTTAACAAGCCTCTGATTTTTATGTTAGCCAAGGAGTTATTGATGAGAAACGCCGTACTTTCAAGCCTTGTTCTTGCCCTGTTTTTGGGGGCTCCCCTGGCGAATGCCAATATAGAATCGATCGAAAATCTTCCGGCTATTCGTGCATTACAACAGCAAGCGCCGCAGTTATTAAGTTCAGGTTTACCAAATGAGCAGCAATTTTCACTGCTTAAACAAGCGGGTGTGGATGTGGTGATCAATTTTATGCCGGACAGCAGTAAAGATGCCCATCCTGATGAAGGTAAACTCGTGACTCAGGCCGGAATGGACTATGTGTATATTCCCGTGGATTGGCAAAATCCAAAGGTCGAAGATGTGGAAGCCTTCTTTGCGGCTATGGATCAGCATAAGGGGAAAGATGTGTTAGTGCATTGCCTTGCTAATTATCGAGCCTCAGCGTTTGCCTATTTATATCAGTTAAAACAAGGCCAAAATCCCAACATGGCACAGACCATGGCGCCATGGAATGATGAATTAGCGATTTACCCTAAATGGCAAGCGTTACTGACCGAAGTGAGTGCTAAATACGGGCATTGATCCTTGGCGACACGCCCTATAATGTGATGGCGCTAATTCGAGGAAGAATGGAATAGCGCCGAAACATCATTTTTTGTCATTTAATAAGCATTGACATTTAAAGGAAAAATATCAGTGGATATAACACCATTTCTTGGTAAGCCTGAATCAGTAAAGGGCTGGATAGATAAATGTATTTCTAATCGCGGTCTCGGATTTTGGCTTGTTTATGAGGACACTCCACAGAATGATGATATTCAACTCACGACAACTTTGTTACCGATAGTGGGTAATACCAATAACTTTTCGGATCAAGAATTTGATGAGTTTGAAAATAGCCTGTTTAAAAGTGGCTATTGTTACTTCTTGAATATGGATCAAATCGAAGATGTCATTGACAACTACACAATGCAGAAAGCGCAATGGACGGATAGTGAATTACTTGAAGCCATTCTTTTTTATTTTGAGCGAGACGCGTTTATTTGCCTCTAAAGCGTTAATGAGTGATAGGTAAGATGACGCATGAGCATTACGGAACGGAATAAAGCTCAGATTTATAATATTGCATCGTCATAATCGTTTTACGCTAGTTAATATAGTTGACAGTGTCAATCAATCTCGATATGGTTGACACTGTCAACTATGTCGAGAATTCAATATGTCCTTATCACTCGGTGAAACTTTGCACAGATTGGTGCATGCCTACAAAAAGCAATTACGGGCAGATATTGATGCACAAGAGATTAATCTGCCTGTCACCCATATCCGGGCCTTAAAGGGCATTTGCCGTAATCCTGAATCTACGGCTCAATCTATTGCCCTACGTATGCAGCGGGATAAAGCACAAATTACCCGTGTTCTTAATGAGCTACAACAGAGTGGTTTGATCACTAAAATCGATAATCCCAAGGATGGTCGTAGCCAATTACTTAGGCCAACGACAGAAGGGGAAAAGCTGATGACTCAAATAAATGCTGCAGAACGGCAAACTGTCACACACATCACTCAAGCACTCAGTCCCGATGACATCAACACATTTATTCGGCTTGCCAACATCATTAGCGATAGTGTCGATAACCCCGAGTGTTGATCGTGCCCATGGTAGTACACAAAGCCAGAGCTACAGGGCTGAATAAAATGCACAGAACGGGAAACCCAATGGGATAAAATGATGAATAAACCTGCACCACGTGAGCTAGAAGTGATCCGCTCGACTTATATCACCCCGCATATGTTACGCATCACCTTAGGCGGTGCGGGATTGGCAGGATTTCCTGTCGATCAAGAGAGTGCTTATATCAAGTTGTTATTCCCGCAAGCGGGTGAACGCCCATTAATGCGAACTTATACTATCCGTCAGCAACGCGATGATGAAATCGATGTGGATTTTGTGCTGCACGATACCGACGGCCCCGCATCCAGTTGGGCGAAAACGGCGCAGGTGGGCGAACTCATTCAAATTGGCGGACCCGGACTTAAAAAACTGATCAACTTTGAGGCGGATTGGTTTTTACTTGCAGGAGATATGACAGCCTTACCCGCGATTAGCGTGAATTTAGCAAAATTACCAAACAATGCCGTGGGTTACGCTGTGATTGAAGTGCTAAGCGAAGCCGATATTCAACCCTTAGCGCATCCTAGCAATGTTCAATTGCATTGGGTGATTAATCCAGAAGGTAAGCCTTTGGCCGAACGCATTGCCCAATTGCCAAAACTTGAGGGGCAAGGCGCCGTATGGCTCGCCTGCGAATTTAGCAGTATGCGCGCCCTAAGAAAGCTGCTTAAGCAGACATATGACTTACCGAAAAGCCATTTTTATACATCAAGTTATTGGAAAATCGGCTGTAATGAAGGCGAGCATAAGCTGGTAAAACAAGAAGATGAGCAGTTAGAAAATGGTACTCAATAATTGCTGATACGATTGCCAAAAAGGCCGCCAGCATCCATGGCAACCTTGTTTAGCTGAATCGCTGTTTATTGATGAATTAACTTACCGTTTTTCACTACATCCTTGCAGGGATTGACGCCGTAGCTGTAGGCCAACTGCGCAGGTGTGGCGATATCCCATAGGCAGAAATCCGCTTGTTTGCCAACGACTAAACTGCCGACGGTATCTTCAATCCCTAGTGCTTTGGCGGCATTGAAAGTGAGTCCGGTTAGGGCTTCCTCTGGGGTTAAGCGGAATAGGGTGCAACCCATATTTAGCATCAATAGGGTCGAGCAAATGGGCGATGAACCTGGGTTAAAGTCGCTCGCCAGCACCATAGGTACGCCATATTGGCGCAGTAAGTCGATGGGCGGTTTTTGGGTTTCCCGCAAAAAGTAAAACGCACCCGGTAACAGTACGGCGCAGGTGCCGCTTTCGCTTAAGGCTTTTACGCCCGCTTCATCTAAGTATTCAATATGATCAACCGACTTAGCGCCTAAGCGTGCGGCCAGTGCTGAGCCACCCATATTGGATAATTGCTCGGCATGCAGTTTGACTTGTAAACCCGCAGCCTTGGCGGCGCTCAGTACGCGCTCGGTTTGCTCTAAGTTAAAGGCGATATTCTCACAGAACACATCCACCGCATCGGCCAGATTCTCAGCAATCACCGCGGGCAGCATCTTATTGATAATTAAGTCGACATAGCCGTCACTATTGTCTTTATATTCCGGCGGAATGGCATGTGCACCGAGGAAGGTGGTCTTCACATCCACATGGTGATGTTTACCGAGTTCGCGGGCGACACGCAGAATTTTTAATTCAGTTTCAGTATCTAAACCATAGCCAGATTTAATTTCAACTGTGGTGACCCCTTCCTTCGCCAAGGCATTTAAGCGCTGGCGACCGAGGTCAAATAATTCTGCTTCATCCGCCTCGCGGCAGGCGTTAACGGTTGAAATAATTCCGCCGCCGGCGCGGGCGATTTCCTCATAGGTGGCGCCCTTTAGGCGTAGCTCAAATTCATTGGCGCGATTGCCCGCAAAAACCAAGTGAGTATGGGCGTCGATCAATCCTGGAGTGATCCAGCCGCCTTTACCCCTGTAAACAGGAATGGACAACACATCGAAGGTGGGCAGTTCACTGCGCGGGCCTAACCAGGCAATTTTACCGTCTTTTACTGCGATTGCCGCATCGGTAATTGCGCCGTAAGGTGCTGATATGGAAGGGTCCATTGTTGCTAAATTAACATCTATCCAAACCTGATCCCAAGACATTGTTATCCCTCGCTGCGTTGGCATTTTTGCCCCGCAAACTCTTTATTATCGAAAGTTATGTGAGCTAGCTTGTATTTACTTGTATATACAAGCTAGGATTGTAGCCGCAATTTTGAACGTTTGAAAGAGCCGCTAGATTCTAGATTTTTATACCGAGGAAATGTTTTGGCTATTCCTAAGTTTGCAGAAATTAAGCAATACATTATCACCTGTATCGAGTCCGGTGAGTGGGAAGAAAATGCCCGAGTGCCCTCGGAGAACCAGCTCGCCGAGCTATTTACCTGCAGCAGGATGACGGCGCGGCGCGCCTTAACGGAACTGACAGACAATGGGGTGCTTGAGCGTTCACAGGGACTGGGCACCTTTGTGGCGGGGCGTAAGTCGCAATCTTCCATGCTCGCCATTCGCAATATCGCCGACGAAATTAAAGACCGTGGTCATGGTTATAGTGTGCAGCAATTAGCACTTGAGCAAGTGAACGCTACCGCGCCGATTGCCATCGCACTGGCGCTGGAGCTCGGGAGTCCGGTGTTTCATTCGGTGTTAGTGCATTGCGAGCAGGGCGTGCCGCTGCAAGTCGAGGAACGTTATGTGAATCCCGCCTTTGCCCCCGATTACCTAGTGCAGGATTTTAGCGAGCAAACACCCCACGAATACCTGTCGCAGGTGGCGCCACTGACCGAGGCGCACCACACCATCGAAGCCATTATTGCCAGTAGTGAGTTGCAACAGAGGTTAGCGATCCCCGCGACCGAGCCCTGTTTACAGATTTTACGCCGCACTTGGTCACGCCAAGGGGTAGTGAGTTTTGCCAAATTAGTACACCCAGGTAGCCGCTTTAAACTCGGCGGACACCTTACCTTTAATAAATAACAACTCGCGAAAACCCGTTATTAACCTTAGGTTTAGCGAAAAACACAATAAAAACAATAGCACTTAGCCGTAAGGCGAGTGAGTTCAACAGGTTGAAAGAGGACATCTCAATGGACAAGCGACACGACCCAAGCCGCCGTATTATTGCGCCCCATGGTAGCCAATTAAGCTGTAAAAGCTGGTTAACCGAAGCGCCAATGCGCATGTTAATGAACAACTTACATCCCGATGTGGCCGAGCGCCCAGAGGATTTAGTGGTTTACGGCGGTATCGGCCGCGCGGCCCGTGACTGGGACTGCTACGACAAGATCATCGAAGTGCTTAAACGCCTCGAAGACGATGAAACCCTATTAGTGCAATCGGGCAAACCTGTGGGCGTATTCCGCACCCATGCAGATGCTCCGCGCGTGCTGATTGCTAACTCTAACCTAGTGCCACATTGGGCAAACTGGGAACACTTCAACGAGCTAGATAAACAAGGTTTGGCAATGTATGGCCAGATGACCGCAGGTTCGTGGATCTATATTGGTACCCAAGGCATTGTCCAAGGTACCTACGAAACTTTTGTGTCGGTCGCAAAACAACACTTTGGCGGCGTTGCTGCCGGTAAGTGGATCCTCACCGGTGGTTTAGGGGGGATGGGCGGTGCGCAAACGCTGGCCGGTACTATGGCTGGCTTCTCTGTACTCGCCTGTGAAGTGGATGAAACTCGTATCGATTTTCGTCTGCGTACCCGTTATGTGGATAAAAAGGCGACTTCATTAGACGAAGCGCTGGCTATGATCAACGATGCCAATGCTTCAGGTAAACCCGTTTCAGTCGGCCTGCTGGCTAACGCTGCCGATGTGTTTGCCGAACTGGTTAAACGTGGCATTACCCCTGATGTTGTTACCGACCAAACCTCTGCCCACGATCCGCTGAATGGCTATTTGCCACAGGGCTGGACTATGGCGCAAGCGGCTGATATGCGTAAAACCGATGAGGCTGCCGTTGTTAAAGCGGCTAAAGCCTCGATGGCGGTGCAGGTACAAGCCATGCTGGATCTGCAAGCGGCAGGCGCGGCGACCTTAGACTATGGTAACAACATTCGCCAAATGGCCTTCGAAACCGGCGTTAAAAACGCCTTCGATTTCCCAGGTTTTGTGCCTGCTTATATTCGTCCTCTTTTCTGTGAAGGCATCGGCCCATTCCGTTGGGTGGCCCTGTCTGGCGATCCTGAGGATATCTACAAGACCGACGCCAAAGTGAAGGAACTGATCCCCGATAACCCACACCTGCACAACTGGTTAGATATGGCGCGCGAGCGTATCGCCTTCCAAGGTCTGCCAGCGCGTATCTGCTGGGTGGGTTTAAAGGACCGTGCCCGTTTAGCGTTAGCCTTTAACGAAATGGTGAAAAATGGCGAACTGTCGGCGCCCATAGTGATTGGTCGCGACCACTTAGACTCAGGCTCAGTCGCCAGTCCTAACCGTGAAACCGAATCTATGCTGGACGGTTCAGATGCGGTATCCGATTGGCCATTGCTAAACGCACTGCTAAACACCGCCAGCGGTGCGACTTGGGTGTCCTTGCACCACGGCGGTGGTGTCGGCATGGGCTTTAGCCAACACTCGGGTGTGGTGATCGTCTGTGACGGTACTGAGGCCGCCGCTAAACGTGTTGGCCGCGTGCTGTGGAACGACCCAGCGACAGGCGTGATGCGTCATGCGGATGCGGGTTATGAGATTGCCAAAAACTGTGCAAAAGAGCAGGGCTTAGATCTGCCCATGCTTAAAGACTAACAACTCAACACAAACCGTGAAAAACAACGACAAGAATACGGATATAAAAATGAAATCAGTCAATCATTTAGTATTAACGCCCGGCAGCTTAAGTCTGGCGCAACTGCGTGAAATCAGTCGCCATAAACTGACACTCGAATTGGCACCAGAGGCGATAAACGACATCAACACCAGCGCGCAAATCGTGCAAAAGGTGCTGGATGAAGGTCGTACCGTTTACGGCATCAACACAGGTTTTGGTCTGCTGGCCAACACTAAGATTGCCCCAGAAGATCTGCAATTACTGCAACGCTCTATCGTGTTATCCCACGCGGCGGGCACGGGCCAATACATGCAGGACGCCACTGTGCGCCTGATGATGGTGTTAAAGATCAACTCGTTAAGCCGTGGCTTCTCGGGTATCCGTTTAGAAGTGATTAACTTCCTTATCAGCCTAGTGAATGCCGAGGTTTATCCTTGCGTGCCTGAAAAAGGCTCAGTGGGTGCCTCCGGTGACCTAGCGCCATTAGCCCATATGTGTTTACCGCTCTTGGGTGAAGGCGAGATGAGCTACCAAGGGCAGATTATTTCGGCCGCCGAAGGCTTAGAAATCGCTGGCCTCAAGCCACTCGATTTAGCCGCGAAGGAAGGTTTAGCGCTACTTAACGGTACTCAGGCTTCTACCGCGCTGGCGCTGGAAGGCTTGTTCCACGCTGAAGACTTGTTTGCTGCCAGCTCAGTGATTGGCGCTATGAGCGTCGAGGCGGCCATGGGTAGCCGTAGTCCGTTTGCTCCACGCATCCATGCGGCCCGTGGTCAAAAAGGTCAAATCGATTCAGCCATGGTGTTCCGTCATCTGTTGGGTGAAGAGTCTGAAATCAGCCTAAGCCATGTGAACTGCGAGAAGGTGCAAGATCCTTATTCGCTGCGCTGTCAACCACAGGTGTTAGGTGCTTGCTTAACGCAAATCCGTCAAGCGGCGGAAGTGTTAGGCACTGAGGCCAATGGCGTGACCGATAACCCGCTGGTATTCCAAGATACTGGCGATATTATCTCTGGCGGTAACTTCCACGCCGAACCAGTCGCTATGGCTGCGGATAATTTGGCGATTGCGATTGCCGAATTAGGCGCCATTGCTGAGCGCCGAATCGCGCTGCTCATCGACTCTAGCCTGTCTAAACTGCCACCTTTCCTAGTGAAAAACGGCGGGGTGAACTCGGGTTTTATGATCGCCCAAGTAACGGCGGCGGCATTGGCTTCTGAAAACAAAACTTACGCCCATCCTGCATCTGTCGATAGTTTACCCACTTCGGCCAATCAAGAAGACCATGTGTCTATGGCCACCTTTGCGGCGCGCCGTTTGCGGGATATGAGTGAAAACACCCGCGGCGTATTAGCGATTGAATTGTTAGCGGCGGCGCAGGGTTTAGATTTTCGCGCACCATTAACGCCAAGTAAGGCGGTGGCTAAGGCCAAAGCTGAATTGCGTGAAGTCGTTGCCTACTATGATAAGGACAGATACTTTGCGCCGGATATCGAAGCTGCCACGGATCTACTTTACACCGCCAGCTTTAATACTTACCTGCCAAAGGGCACTCTGCCGAGTTTTTAAGGGCAGGGCGCTAAGCTTTGTCTAAGTGATAAGGTACATTTTGGCCATAGGTTTGGATATGAGCCCCAAAAGTCGCTCCTAATTGGAGTGTTTAGGGTAAAGAATTAGGCACAGATCTATTATCTGTGCCTTTTTTTATGGGTTTTCCACGGCGCTGTGGTTTTTAGCTTTGTACTTTAGGTGCGTTTTACACCTTCAAATTAAGACATTTTCCTTATTCCTTTACAATGTCAGTTTTCATGGACGTCTATCCATCTATAACCTGCTATTTTTAACGCTTTAGGTGAATCTTTTATAACCTTTGTCGTTAATTTTGTCTTTTTTATAACCACAATTCTATTTTGTGAGACAAAATGCGTCATTGCGACTAGACAAAATGTCTTTGCGGCTGTTTTGGTGTTTAATGCTTTTTTTGGCATCTATTATAGTTTTAATGGTTTTAAATTCTGTAAATTGTGATTTTTTAGTTATTTAATTTTTTGATTGCCTATTTGAGATCTGGATCTCGTGTCATTATTTGTTATCTATTTGCCCTTTGAGGATAATCCTAGCTTAAGTGTGGTCTTTGATTTGACCCGCTCAAACGATTGCAGCGTTACCACTGCAATTACCAAACTCATAACGACAAAAGTGTGAGATAACGCTATGAACAGACGCCAGTTTTTTAAACTGTGTGCGGCCGGAGCGGCAACCTCAGCGATTTCAGCGCTGGGATTGATGTCCGAAAAGGCCTATGCAGCAGTGCGAGAGTTTAAGCTGATCGGAGCCAAAGAAACCCGTAACAACTGTCCGTATTGCTCGGTCGGTTGTGGCCTGCTGATGTACAGCCAAGGCAGCGGGGGTAAAAACTCTGAACATGCTATTTTCCATATCGAGGGTGATGCGGATCATCCAGTAAACCGAGGTGCATTGTGCTCTAAGGGTGCTGGCCTTGTGGATTATGTTAACAGTCCACACCGTTTACAGTATCCAGAATATCGCGCCCCCGGCAGCAACAAATGGGGACGGATCAGCTGGCATGATGCCTTTAAACGTATTGCTCGTTTAATGAAAGATGACCGTGATGCGAACCTGATTGAGAAAAACGCCGATGGCGTAACGGTTAACCGTTGGTTAACCACAGGGATGATGACCTCATCCGGCATGGCCAATGAAAGTGGCTTAGCGACACAAAAATTTGCTCGCGCTTTAGGCCTTGTAGCTATCGATACTATTGCACGTAACTGACACTCTCCAACGGTAGCAAGTCTTGCTCCGACATTTGGACGTGGTGCCATGACCAACCACTGGATCGATATTAAAAATTCTAACGTAGTGATTATTATGGGCGGTAATGCCGCAGAAGCTCACCCTGTCGGATTCGGCTGGGTTACTGAAGCTATGCAGCATAATAATGCTAAGTTGATTGTGGTTGACCCACGTTTCAACCGCAGTGCGTCATTGGCAGATCACTATGCCCCAATCCGCTCAGGAACTGACATTGCATTCCTTCTGGGTGTGATCCGTTATTTGATTTCGACCAATCAAGTTAACTTCGATTATGTGAAAGCCTATACCAACGCCAGTTATCTGGTGCGGGATGATTTTGACTTCCATGACGGCCTATTCTCAGGCTTTGATGAAGCAAAAGGCGAGTACAACAAAGAATCCTGGTTCTATCAACTCGACGAAGACGGCTATGCCATAGTGGATGAAACACTTGAGCACCCGCGTTGTGTGTGGAACTTACTCAAACAACACGTAGAACGTTATGATTTTGCAACGGTAAGTAATATCACTGGTACACCAACCGAAGATTACCAAGTGGTATGTGACGCCATTGCGAGCACTCATACTAAAGATCGTGTGGCGACATTTATGTATGCGCTGGGCTGGACCCACCATAGTAAAGGTGCGCAGAACATCCGTTCTATGGCGATGATCCAGTTATTACTGGGCAACATAGGTCAGTTAGGCGGTGGTGTTAACGCATTGCGCGGTCACGCCAACGTTCAAGGTTCAACCGATATGGGTCTACTGGCTCAAAGTTTACCCGGTTACCTTAAACTGCCAAACGATAAAGAACCTACCTTAGCTGCTCACTTGGCGGCGAACACACCTAAGCCATTGCGCCCAGGTCAAACCAACTACTGGCAAAACTATCCGAAGTTTTATGTGTCCTTGCTCAAAGCCTTCTGGGGTGAGAACGCGACGCCTGAAAACGAGTTCGGTTATCAGTGGTTGCCGAAGTGGGACCAAATGTATGACTTCGGTAAGCATCTGGACATGATGTACCGTGGCAAAGTGAACGGTTGTATTGTGCAAGGGGTTAATGCGATTAACTCAATGCCTAACCGTAATAAGAACATCAAGGCACTGAGTAACCTTAAGTTCCTAGTCGTGCTTGATAACTTGTCATCGGAAACCGCCACCTTCTGGCAAAACGAGCCAGGTTATAACGAGGTCGATACCGCCAGTATTCAAACCGAGGTATTCCGCCTACCTGCGACAGTGTTTGCGGAGGAAGAAGGTTCAATCGTTAACTCTGGTCGTTGGATGCAATGGCACTATAAAGGCGCTAACCCTCCAGGCGAAGCGATGTCGGACTCAGAGATTGTGTCTGGTCTGCTGCTGGAGTTGAGAAAGTTATATCGCGAAGAGGGCGGCAAACTGCCTGAGCCGATTCAAGCGATTAACTGGAACTATACCGACCCGCACAATCCAAGCGCTATCGAGCTAACGAAAGAGTTGAATGGTTACGATATCGCTACCAAGCGTCAGATTAGCAGCTTTGCTGAACTGAAGGCCGATGGTAGTACCGCGAGCGCCTGTTGGGTTTATGCGGGTTCTTGGACTGAAGCCGGTAACCAAATGGCTCGCCGCGATAACCATGACCCATCGGGTAAAGGTATTACGCCGGGCTGGGCCTTCGCATGGCCGCTTAACCGCCGCGTCCTCTACAACCGTGCCTCCTGTGATGTGAACGGTAAACCTTGGGATGAGCACCGTAAGATTGTCGAGTGGAAAGACGGCAAGTGGGAAGGGATAGACGTGCCCGACTTCAATGCCAAGTTGACTCCACAGGAAAGTGCGCATCCTTTCATTATGCAGGCTGACGGCGTGGGTCGTTTCTTCGCGCTCAAACTGCTTAAGGAAGGACCGTTCCCAGAGCATTACGAGCCGGTCGAATCGCCCATCGGCACCAACCCACTGCATCCCAATGTGGTGCACAGCCCTGTGCTGCGTTGGTTCGAAGGGGTGAAAGACACTATTGGTACTAAAGAGGAATATCCCTACGCCTGTACCACTTACTCACTCACAGAACACTTTAACTTCTGGACGACACACTGCCGTTTAGCGGCGATTGCCATGCCAGAGACCTTTGTCGAAATGAATGAGCAATTGGCGGCAGAAAAAGGCATTAAGAATGGCGATTGGGTGAAAGTGAGCTCGAAACGTGGCCACATTCTCACAAAAGCCTTAGTGACTAAGCGTTTGCGTCCATTGCTGGTCAATGGTCAAACGGTACACACGCTAGGTATTCCACGTCACGGTAGCCATAACGCGCTTACACGTAAGGCCTATAGCTGTAACGTCCTTACCACTGAGATGGGTGATGCCAACACGGGTGTGCCTGAGTACAAAGCGTTCCTCGTGAATGTTGAAAAGACGGAGGTCTGATAATGGCGACTCAAGATATCATTCAACGTTCCGGCACTTCGCAAGCCACTCCGCCTGCACAGGCGAGAGTCGGTGGCGTAAAGCAAATTGCGAAGCTGTTTGACGCGACTAAGTGTAATGGCTGTAAAGCCTGTCAGGTTGCTTGTTCTGAATGGAATGACCTGCGTGAAGAAGTGGGATCGTTCCAAGGGACTTATCAAAACCCAGCATCTCTGTCGCCAGAGTGCTGGACCTTGATGAAGTTCAACGAGATCGAAGACCAAGGCAAATTACGTTGGCAGTTTACCCACAGTGCCTGTATGCACTGTGCGGATCCCGCCTGCTTGAAGGCCTGTTCTACCTCTGGCGCGATTGTTCAGCATGCCAATGGCACTGTGGATTTCGATTCGGACAAATGTATTGGCTGTGGTTATTGTGCCAGTGCCTGTCCATTCGATATCCCGAAAATCAGCGCCGTCGACAACAAAGCCTACAAGTGCACTATGTGTTCTGACCGTTTGGCTGTTGGACTCGAACCTTCCTGCGTGAAGTCCTGTACCACGGGTGCGCTACGTTTTGGCACGCGCGAAGACATGCTGTTCTACTCCGAAAAGCGTGTTAACGAGCTGAAAGAACGTGGTTTTGCCAAGGCGGGACTCTACAACCCTGAGGGAGTGGGTGGCACAGGCATGCTGATGATATTGCACGATGTCACTCAGCCTGAAACCTACGAAATGCCAAAGGATCCGCAAATCCCATTGTCTGTCACCCTGTGGCAGGACTGGGTGAAACCACTAGGTACTGTCGGACTTCTTGCAACGGCGGCTGTGGCCTGCCTGCATAAGATCACCGTCGGTCGCAACATAGTGGAAGAGGACCAACCCGGCTATCAACCGCCAGAGGAAGAGGTTAAGCAGGAAGAGGAGGCCAAGAAATGAGCAAGCATAATAAGCAAGAAATGATAGTGCGTCACAAGCTGTTCGACCGCATCTGTCATTGGTTCATTGTGGCCGTGGGGCTAGTCACGTTTCTGACGGGCTTTTCCTTCTTCTATCCCTCCTTCCAATGGTTGGGCGCGATAGCGGGCACGCCGCAATTGGCGAAGTTTATTCACCCAATTGCCGGCCTGATGATGTGTTTACCGCTGATGTTGATGTTGGTGCGTTATTACCACCACAACAAATGGGAAAAACACGATCTGGCTTGGATGCTCGCCATCAAGGACGTGATGTTCGAGAACGAGGACAAAATCCCGCCTATCGGCCATTACAACCCTGGTCAAAAAGTGTTGTTCCGTGCCTTTGTGCTGACTTCTATCACCTTAACCGTGACGGGATTCATCATGTGGCAACCCTACTTTGCACCTTACTTCTCGGCCACTGTGGTGGGCTGGGCGATCGTGCTGCATGCCATTTGTGCCCTGATCATGCTGATGTTTGTGATGGTGCACTTTTGGATGGCGACCTGGGTGGAAGGTTCTATCACAGGCATGCTTTACGGCAAGGTCTCTAAGGCGTGGTGCCGTAAACATCATCCGCTGATGTTGGATGAACATTCGGACGTGGAGAAACATTAATGAGTCATACAGCCGAGATACCTATGGTCCCCGGCAGCGAATCGCCGCTGGAGCTAAAAACCTTAAAGGCGGTGGACCCTAAAGCTGTGTATCACAGACGGGCGCAGCGTTTGTTGTCGTTGGCCAAGGACTCGCCGCTGGCCGACTACTTTGAGCTATGCCGCCGTGTGGTTGCGATTCAGGCCAGATTGGCGGCGGAGGCTGACTTCGGTCAGCTTCTCGCTTGGGGGAAAGATGAAGCGATTCCGCTTTCCCACTTGGGCTTAGAGGCAGATAGCTACTGGCAAGGACTGCTACAACAACTGTTAAGCGATCTGCTGCCGCAGGTGGATGAGGATATGGCGAGAGTGCTGCGGTTGTTGATGCAGCAATCCCCAGAACAACTCACCTCGTGGGGCAGTGCATTGCGTCAGGGACATATGAGTGAAGTACCCGCGCGCTTTAGTTTGTTTATCTGGGCGGCGATGGGGGTCTACTGGTCCCATTGGGCACCTATGGTGATTAAACGGATTGATCAACGCAAAGTCGTGCAGCAGAACCTATGCCCGATTTGCGGGTGTCATCCCGTGGCGAGCGTGATCGTCGACCAGCCGAGAGCGGGTCTGCGTTATCTGCATTGCAGTTTGTGTGAGAGCGAATGGCATTACATTCGCGCCCATTGCACTAGCTGTGGTCAGGATAAAGGGACGACTCTCTGGTCATTCGATGATGCCAAGGCGCAGGTGCGCATCGAGAGCTGCGACGAATGCCATGGTTATACCAAGATGCTGTTCGTCGAAAAGTCACCGCTGATGGATGTCGCGGCCGACGACTTAGCAACCCTGATGCTCGACAGTGAGCTAAATGCCAAGGGCTTTGGAGCGACCACGGTCAATCCATTGCTGCTGGCCCACGAAACTGAGCAATAACCAAAGTTGGGAAGGGCTCATCGAGTCCTTCCCCTTATATTTATCAAGATGATACAAATGATGACCCAAGTACCCGATACACCCCAAGCCCTGTACCGTGCGCTGCCGTCGATGGACAGTTTGCTCGCCGATGCGATATTGGCGCCCCTGCTGCAACGCTATGGTAAAGCGGCGGTAAAAGCGGCGCTGGATAGCCAGTTACGCACGGCGCGTGAGCTGATTGCCGAGGAGCGACGTTTACCCGCTTGGTGTGCTAACCCGTCGTTACTAAACGGATATTTGGTTGATCAGTTGTCAAAGGACTATAGCCATAGTCTTAAGCCCGTGTGGAACCTCACGGGAACCATTCTGCATACCAATCTTGGTCGTGCCCAACAGTCTGAGGCGGCTATTCGTGCAGTGAGCTCTGTGATGCGTTATCCCACGCCGCTGGAGTTTGAGTTAGCAGCCGGTGAGCGCGGTCATAGGGATAATGCCATTAGTGGGTTAATCCAGCGCCTAACTGGGGCTGAAGCCTGCTGCGTGGTGAATAACAACGCTGCCGCTGTGCTGCTGATGTTGTCGGCGGTCGCGGCGGGCAAAGAAGTGATCGTCTCCCGCGGTGAGCTGGTGGAAATTGGCGGCGCCTTTCGCATTCCAGACATTATGCGCCAAGCGGGCTGCACCTTAGTCGAAGTCGGCAGCACTAATCGTACTCACCTTAAGGACTATGAGCAGGCGATCACCGAAAATACCGCCGCCATCATGAAAGTGCACACCAGCAACTATCATATCAGTGGTTTTACCGCCGCAGTGGAGGAGGCAAGGCTGGGTCAGTTATGCCGTGAGCGTGGCATATCACTCATTTCGGATCTTGGCAGTGGTTCACTCACCGACTTACGCCGTTTTGGCTTAAAACAAGAGCCGACTCCCCAAGCCATGTTGGCGGATGGGGTCGATCTGGTTAGCTTCTCTGGCGATAAACTCCTCGGCGGCCCGCAATCGGGTTTGATTGTTGGTAAGCAGGCGCTGATCAACAAACTTCAAAGTCATCCGCTAAAGCGTGCATTGCGTTGCGACAAGCTGATTCTCGCGGCGCTCGAGGCAACGCTGATCCACTATCTCAACCCCGAAACCTTGGATCGGGAACTGCCGATTATGGCCAAATTTGCCCGCAGCCAAGCTGAGTTACGCCAAATCGGTGGGCGTTTACAGCGCGCCTTAGCGCCGCTGTTTGCCCCGAGCTATGGCATCGAGTTAGTGGCGTGCCAAACCCAAGTAGGTAGTGGCTCGCAGCCCGATACCTTTTTACCCTCAATCGCACTGTGCTTTAAGGCGCAAGATGGCGGCAGTTTAACGTTGCTCGAGCAGCAATTTAAGCAGGCGCAACGGCCAGTAATTGGCCGAATGGCTCAAGATCAACTTCGCCTCGATCTGCGCGGTATTGATGATGAGGCCGAATTATTGGCCGAACTTAGCACCTTAGGTGTGCAGCTATGATTATGGTCACTGCGGGCCATGTCGACCACGGCAAGAGCACGTTGATCCGTGCCTTGACGGGCATGAACACCGACAGACTCCCCGAAGAAAAACGCCGTGGTATGACTATCGATCTCGGCTACGCCTTTATGCCACTGCGAGATGGCACTCGCTTAGCCTTTATCGATGTGCCCGGCCATGAAAAATTCATCAATAACATGCTGGTGGGCGTGAGCCATGTGCGCCATGCGCTGCTGGTGTTGGCCTGTGACGACGGCGTGATGCCGCAAACCCGCGAACATCTGCAAATCCTCGCCCTCCTACCGCTCAATAGTTTGACCTTAGTGCTAACCAAGCGGGATTTGGTCGATGACCAAACCGCCGCCAAGTTGGCTTCAGAGGGAATTGCGCTGCTTGCCGAATACGGTATCGAGGCTAGCGGCGTGTTTGAGGTTTGCGCTAATGATGCAGGTGATGCGGGGGTAGAAACCCTTAAGCAACATATTTTGGATATTGCCGAACAGCAATCGACCCAAGCGGAAGATGCCAGCAGCTTTAGGATGACGCTCGATCGCGCCTTTAGCGTTAAAGGTGCGGGCTGTGTGGTCACTGGCACTGTGATTAGCGGCAGTGTGTGTGTCGGCGATAGCCTCTACAGCTCTGGGCAAAAAGCGAAATTACGGGTGCGCGGCATTCACTGCCAAGGGATGGAAGTCCATCGAGCACTCAGTGGCACTCGGGTGGCCTTGAATCTTACTGGTGTTGATAACCATAGGGCGCCTGCCCGCGGCGACTGGTTAAGCAGTCTGCCTCAGGCTGAGCTGTGCACCAGACCTGTAGTGCAGATCCGCAGTTTTGAACCCTTAACCCATTGGCAAAATGTTCATTGTCACCACGGCGCCGACCATACCCTAGGGCGAGTGTCACTACTCGATGAGGCCGATGAGCAGGGGCGTTATCTGGCCGAAATTGTGCTCGATAAGCCGCTGCTGTTATGCCAAGACGATCCGATAGTGCTCAGGCATATTGGCGGCAAGCAAACGCTGGGCGCAGGGCGGGTGCTGGCATTAAAAGTCCCCAATCGTAAGAAGCGCACGGCGGAGCGTGTCAGTAAGTTACAACAGCTGGCTCAGCGCTCCAACCCAGTGAATGTGCTGGCGCTACTCGGTCAGAGTGAGGCGCTCAGCATCGATGAAATCCGTTGGCGCTGGCAGCTAACCGATGAAGGACTCGCAGCTATGCTGGCGCAGGCGGGGCTGACTCGTCTCGGTACCTATGGGCTATCGACTCAGTTACTTGAGCAAGAAAAACAGCAATTTATTGAGCTGTTACGTGAGTATCACCAACAGCACCCAGACCAATTAGGGCTGGGGCGTAATCGTCTGCAACGTATGAGCCACAGCATATTACCCAACGAGCTTGCCAATAAGGTGCTCGATAGCCTCTGCCAAGAAGGGCTGATGGTGCTGCGCGGCGCCTTGTTACAGCTGGCGGATCACAGAATTGTCCTCGATAGCGAGGCGCAGCAGTGTTGGCAACGCTTGGCCCCTTGGTTGGCGCTGCAAACATCCCCCGTGTGGGTGACAGAGATGGGGGAATATCTGGAACTCGAGCCCGCCAAACTCAGATTGTTATGTTTTCAACTGGTGCAACAGGGCTTTATTACCGCGGTGGTGAAGGACAGGTATTTGCTGAGTGAGCAGTTGTGCCACTACGCCAATCTGGTGCGTGAGCATGTGGACACCCACGGCAAGCTTGAAACCGCAGAGTTTAAGGATCTCATTGGCCTAGGACGCAAGGTCAGCATTCAATTGTTGGAGTTTTTTGACCGCAGCGGTTTTACCCGCAGGAAGTATCGCAGTAACAGTCGGGAAATTCGGGATGGGGAACTGTTTTATTCCCATGAGAATTGGCGGAAGAACATAGGAGTCGAACCTACCCAGGACTGCTGGCAGCCCTACCCGGATTTGAAATCCGGACGCCTCACCGGAGACGACGTTCTTCCAATAGAAGACCAAGCGATAGTAGAAAATGCGTAAACATGAATCAAGCGTATTTGCATTTCATTAAGTGGTTTGTGACTTGAGTCGTATTTTATAAGCAAACTAATTGTTTTTATTTGAATTTATGAGTTTTGAGGGTCGCTATGGAATATCATTCACATACTGTGGTCACAGAGAGACAGGTGACCCTTTTAGAGCTGGGACTGGCATCGGAACTCACGGATTATTTAGCCAATGAGGTGCGAGTTGCGCTGGTGTATAACGGCATTTCCCACACTGTGATGTTAGCCAGCCCCGAAAATCTTGAAGAATTCGCGATTGGTTTTACCTTGTCGGAGCGGATTGTTTCCCATGTGAATGAAATCAAAGGGGTGGATCTGGAATTCACCCCCGAAGGCGTGCTTATTCAAGTGGAGATCACCCAAAGATGCTTTATGGAACTCAAGCAGCAGCGGCGCAATATGGCGGGGCGTACTGGCTGTGGTCTTTGCGGTGTGGCTCAGTTAGAAGAGGCGGTTAAACCCGTTATCCGTGTAGACTCGGATGCCAGATTTAATATCGATCATCTTCAGATCGCGCTTGGGCAACTTAAGGAAAATCAGCATCACTTTAAGCTCACTGGGGCGACCCATGCCGCCATGGGCTTAGATCAAGACGGACAAATCATCGCCGCCTTTGAGGACATTGGTCGGCATATTGCACTGGATAAGTTAATCGGTGGATTTTCAATGCGTAAGGCACAGCGCCCTGTCGCCGTGTTGCTCACCAGCCGCGCCAGTTTCGAAATGGTGCAAAAGGCCGCCAGTGCCAATATCCAAATTCTGTTTGCTATGTCCGCCGTGACTTCACTGGCGTTGGAATTAGCAGAGAAAAGCAATATCACGCTTATCGGTTTTTGCCGCAATGGCAGGGCCACGCTCTACACCCACGGTTATCGCCTGTTGGGGCAGCAGTGTGTCAGCTTAGCTAAAGCCATTTAAGCGTGAGGCCACTTGAGATTGAAGTTGTCGAACGCCTTCAAACACTCTGGCACACAGGTTATAAGCGCGTTGCGCTTATTTTTTATAGTCTCGTTCATTAGGGTAATGACATGACATGGCAACAATTTAAACAACAATATCTGATTCGATTTTGGGCGCCAATGCCTGCGGTAATCGCCGCCGGTATCCTTTCTACTTACTATTTTGGTTTAACGGGCACTTTTTGGGCTGTCACGGGGGAATTTACTCGCTGGGGAGGGCACTTACTGCAACTGGTAGGCGCTAATCCTGAAACCTGGGGTTATTTCAAAGTGATAGGTTTACAGGGATCTCCCTTAGATCGAATAGACGGCATGATGATCATCGGTATGTTTGGTGGTTGTATCGCGGCGGCGCTCTGGGCCAATAACGTTAAACTGCGTATGCCACAGAGCCGTATCCGTATTGCTCAGGCACTTATCGGCGGTATTATTGCCGGCTTTGGTGCGCGCTTGGCGATGGGCTGTAACTTAGCGGCCTTCTTCACGGGTATTCCGCAGTTTTCCTTACACGCGTGGTTTTTTGCCCTCGCGACGGCGGCGGGCTCTTACTTTGGCGCGCGCTTTACGCTGTTACCCATGTTCCGTATTCCGGTGAAATTGAAGAAAGTCGATAAGGCGACTTCGGTTAAACAGGATGAAAACCAAGCCAGACGGCGTTTTCGCATCGGTATGTTAGTGTTTGCGGCGATTATCGGCTGGGGATTATTGACTATGTTCAATGCGCCTAAACTAGGTATCGCTATGCTCTGCGGTGTGGGTTTTGGCCTGTTGATTGAGCGGGCGCAAATCTGCTTTACCTCGGCATTTCGCGATATGTGGATCACCGGACGCACCCATATGGCGAAGGCGATTATTCTCGGTATGGCGGTGAGTGCCATCGGGATTTATAGCTATGTGCAATTAGGTGTGCCGCCCAAAATTATGTGGGCCGGCCCGAATGCGGTGATCGGCGGCCTGTTGTTTGGATTTGGCATTGTGCTGGCGGGTGGTTGTGAGACGGGTTGGATGTACCGTGCAGTCGAAGGCCAAGTGCATTTCTGGTGGGTCGGTTTAGGCAACGTGTTAGGTTCGACTTTACTGGCGTACTACTGGGATGATATCGCTCAGCCATTAGCAACCAACTGGGACAAAGTTAATTTACTGACCAGCTTTGGCGATAAGGGCGGCTTATTAGTGACCTATCTGCTGCTGGGATTGTCGTTTGCGGCCATGTTGCTGTGGGAAAAACGTTTCTTTGCCCGCAAAGCGAAGCGGGATGAACAACTGATCGCGGAGGCGGCGTAATGAGTCAATATATTCCAGATTATCAACTCGATATGGTGGGCGAGCCTTGCCCTTATCCCGCAGTGGCAACCCTTGAGGCAATGCCGACACTGAAACCGGGGGAGATATTAGAAGTGATCAGTGACTGCCCGCAGTCAATCAATAATATTCCCTTAGATGCCAAGAATCATGGCTATAAAGTGCTAGAGATTGAGCAGAATGGGCCAACGATTCGCTATCTGATCCAGCGTTAATTGAGCCATTAGAATAAGGCCATCACGGCAAATGAAAAGCGCTGCATTAGCAGCGCTTTTTGATCTTAGCCTTGGCAATCGGCGGGTAAATATTCGTCGGGAATGCCGTTACTGCTACACACCCAAGTGACATTATTCTGCCCATCGACTTGGGGCGATAGATACACCTCATAGTCTTGATAATCCCCTAGGGTTTCGCCGCCCACAAACCCGACTATGCCATCGGTGTAGAGATTGAAGGTGGCCAGTTGTGCATCCGTGAGCCCAAGGGCTTCTAATTCTGTCGGCCAGGCTTTGTTGGCTTGGTAGTAGGCCGTTAAAGTATCTGTAATGGGTGTTAATGATAGATGTAACTGATCTATATGCTTAACCGCAGCATCGGTATCGGGAACGGTCAAAGTTAAAGCCTGAGTTTGATCAGTTGGCGCCTCATAACTTACCCCCGCGCCCATCTTTTCTTGGTAGTCCTTATAGGCGGGAATCGCAATCGCAGCGGCGATACCGATAATGGCTGCGAGGATAATAATACCGCCACCCGCTGTGCCCATACGTGGCATAAACAGGCTGAAAACATAAGCCCAAGCACTGCGAGAAGGCGCCGTATAATCTTTACCCTGCGCCTTGGCTTGCACCCTTGCCATACGTTTAGTTAACCAAGGATAGCTGCCATTAAGCTCGTGCAATGACATCCAAAATCCGCTCGATTCTTGGGTTTGGCGAATATATTGGTCCACATTCATACGTTTCCACTGCTCAACCCCGGCCGCCAATACGGCAACGGCATTGGTGGCCGAACGTAAACTGTTACAGCAACGCAACCCGTGTAAATCGCAGGTATATTCGCAGGCGCGGGAATAGGCTGCGCCGACTAGGGGTAACCAAGTGGCGAACACTAATAAAGGCGCTTTGCCTATATGATTGCGGCGAATATGGCCTAACTCGTGGCCGATATAGAAGTTAAGCGCATCTTTATCTGACTCAAGCGCATCCACAATGGATGAGAACAGCACTATATAGTGACGTCCAAGGAAGCGGGTCGCCAATGCATTAAGCATGCCATCGGCGGCGAGTAGGTAGGCTCTTGGTGGTTCTTTTATTTCTAAGCGTTCGCAGCAGGCTAAATATTGTTTATGTAAATCAGGGAATTGCTCTGCGTTGATCTCAACAGCTGTGCCTTTTAAGTAGCTGATAAAGGCGGAATGGCTAAAGAGGTAGATGATGAAAAACGCCAACACATAAAGCAGCGCGACACCTAGAGTGCCTATGATCAATCCGGCCCAGATGAGCCCTGAAATAATGGCTAACAGGGTGAACAGCGATTTTTCCTTCGAATAGACAATATCCGTCATCTGAATGGGATTGTCGTTCCCTGTGGTAATAACTTGTTCCATGTTGATCCTTTTCCTAGTGAAGTGACAAGCGGCGTGAAAATAGTCAATTTCACTAGGAAATTCAATCTTTATAACAGGGGGGAACCAACAATTTCCCCTTAAGCGCTAAAAATGGCTTAAGGTGCCAATACGGCGGTGCCATTTTTTATCGCGTTTTGTACCAGCTCATAAACCTGTTTTTCGGCCACATTGACTAACGCTTGGTGCTCATCGCCGAGTTGTTCCATCTCTTCGCCCATCACTTCCATCGACTCGCCTAAGCTTTCAATTTGCTCGTTAACCTCGGCATCTTTTTCACCCGAGGCGAGATTGACTAAGAGCTTGTTGGTTTCGGCACTGATGGCATCACCTTTTACCTGCATTTGCTCACCCAAGCGCTGCATTTTTTCACCTTGCAGCTGCATTGGGCGCACAGCTTCTTTCACTTGATTCACAAGGTACGGGTCAGTAACCACATAGCTGTTTCCGGCTGTCTTAACCCAAAGATAATCCGTTTGATAAGGATTATTTTGGCCTTTGAGTTTATTCCAATCTTGGCTCTCACCTGCGCCTATAGTGAGCTCGCCATTTTGGCGCACATAAATCCACGAAAAGTCAGGATAATTACGGCTATTGATCGAAATATTGGTTTCGGTAGATGACGGATTGCTTGTCTGTTGTGCCGCCCAAATCCCACAGGGGATCAGCGCGAGGATAAATAAACCGCCGAATACTTTAGTGCGTGTGTTCATAATGCTTCCTTGTATGAATAAGTATTTGTGATTAACTCACATGTATAAGCAGAGTCTATGCTAATAAAATAATCCTTATTTATCATTGTGATAAAAATAGTGTCCGCTTGGTAAACCAAAATGTGTCCGCACGTTAGTCTAAAAGTGTCCGGGCAATTGCCCGTCAGTGGACACTCTTGGGATAACTCATAGGGTTGCACTACACTTATGCGTGTTTGTTAAACACAGCTTGATTGTGGGGTTGGTATTGAGTGGTATTTGTGGCTTAGTGCTAATCTTTGCCAGTTCGACAAGCGTATTTTGCTGATGTTTGTACAACCTAGTGGTAGTGGCGCTAAATATCAGGGTAGAAATGAGAGCCTATGGGAGCATCAAGGTGAGGCAAAAGTAGTTTGGGGCTACGACACGCCGGAAATGACCTGTAAACTGGTAAGCAAATAGCGTTAATTGAATGATAAACACCCTATGGCACATAGGTTAGCTTATCAGGATTCAGGATTAGAAGTTCACCCCTAATCCTAAGGTGTAACTGGTATCTCTGGTATTACCTATCACTGTTTGAGTGTCGTTGAAGTCATATTTAAATGACAAATAAATCCGCTGAGTTAGTAGATATTTAAGTCCAACGGTCGAGTTTGAGATGTAATCAATCGTAGGCATATCTGGGAAGGCAATTTGCAGATCGGCATAGGATTCTAAAATACCGCCAAACCAATATTGTTTATAGTTCAGTGAGGCTGCCCAAGCATTTAGTTCTAATTTAAAGGAATGTTGTTCAAGCCAAAAATGGTTGTAGGTTACGACGAAGTCTAATTTATCGCGCCCAGCACCCCAAAAACGATAACCAGGACCGAGCGCTGCATAATAGCTATGGCTATCTATGCCGAGTTTATCTTGTTGATAAAAATCTTCCTGACGTAACAGCCAATGCTCATTGATCAGATAGTCTAATGAATAATGTCCTTCGAAGGTGTTGCGCTTAGTCACGTCATCTTCGGTCTCGTAGCGCACTTCGGTCTTGAGATTGTGTCGCCATTGCAGAGTTTCCGCCGTGATATCGCCTTTGAGATGTAGCTTCTGGCTATTTTTCTTGTTTTTGGTGACATCGAGTGTGGTTTCTACGCTGCCGTTAAAATTCCAATCTGAGTTTGCATACTGCTGCGAATACCTCAACTCACTCACGGGAGTGAGTTGGTTATTAATGAATACCATGCCATGTTCATTAGAAGCTTGAATACTGATTTTTTGTATGGAGCGACTGATACTCCAAGGTCTAGGATCTGTGACTTCGAGGCTGAGAATAGCATTGCGTTGAATGGTAATTTTAGGGGTATAACTGGTGTTGATGATGAGATTTTGATCGTTAAACTCTTTAATTTCACCGCTAATTTTATCGCCATTGAGCAGAAAAACTGTGTCGGCATAACACAAGGGGCTGACACTCGAGAGCATAGCAACAAGGTACAATGCTGGATTGGATATCAGATTATGCATCTTGCTCGTGGGCTCAAAATAAATGGAGAGTAAGAGTCGTCATTCTACTCGAACACAGGCGCTACAAAGCAATAACATTCCATAAAAGTGTTAATAAGGGATTGAAAACCGGTTCGCAATCCCTTGTTTATTTGCCAGGCTAGCGTGAGTTGATCTCAGTGATCTTGATATTGATAAGTTGTTTCTGCCATTGGTTTTTATCTATGCCTTCGACCCAAATAACAGGGCTCTTACGTTGCTCGCCTTTACGTAGATAGGTTTCTGGCATGCGGAAAATGGCTTCCCAAACTTCGAGTTTTTCGGTTTTGAGGAGTGTCCCGTCATCGCCAAAGAAGCTAGCTTCGACTTCAACTAAGGTCACATGTTCGCCGCTGGTGCTGGCAAGTTCGAAGCTAAGGCCGAGTTTATCGCCCTTCCACTGGCTGTCGGTAAAGCTGACTTTAATGCCGTCTTTGGCGGTAGAGCCCAAGAGTTCAGGGCGCGCAATGGCATTGGCGGTTAGCATGGTGACTGGCGCCGCAGCTTCAACGGCGGATGTGCTGCTGGCTACTGCCGCTGCCGTTGTTGTTACAACTGTACTTGGGGTGGCCGCAATGGTGGCAACCGCTGGCGCTTCAGCGGCTTTGGTCTCTGTGATGATATATTCCCAAGTGAAGTCATCTTTCAATCTGACTTGTGCGCCATTCTCAAGGGTAATGGTGGCCACATCGGCTGCCATCACTGAGGATGAGAGCAATAAGAGTGAACTAAGTGCGCTAAGGCGAAATGAGGTTTGCATTAGATTTCAGGCTCCGATAACCGTCTGAGTCAATATTCTGCCCTAACATAAACAATTTACCGCGCATTAGTCACTGTCTAAGTCGCATTTGGGGGAATAAAGTGGATTAGTCTGGACTTAACCTGTTCTGATTGACATCAGGATGCAATCAGAACCGACAGGTTGATTTAACTTACTTTTGCCCCAAAGCAAGATAACTTTGTTGTCAGTTTGCAGCATGAATTGTCATTGTTTCCCCTGTGACTCGCCATAAACTCGTCCCTGAGGGCTCGACGACGGCATCCATGCCGCCAACGGTCACAGTTGCAACAATGCCAATCTTAACTAACACTTCTGCTGTTCGTTTAGCTAAAAAAATATTGCACCTAAGTGTGCCACGGCTCGAAGATCAGCCCTTTGTTATCTGATAATTTGAGATACTTAAAGTAATGGGTACCCAAAAGAAAGACCTGACCATGAGGGATTGCAAGCATCGTTACAGTGAATCAGACTTGCCTAGTCTGGTTCATGCCCTGCATACGATCATTTTTCCAGTTTAGGGATAACCAATTTTTGCTAGCACTTGTTGAGTGAATCGAAATCTGACGAACGAGTTGCTCGACAAAATCTCATCTATGTGCCTAATGTTTGGCTCTATCGTAAAACGACTAACAATGCATGGATATACAGTCGTATTTAAATGTAGATGCTTTTGAGTGCATTTAAACTATTAGCTTGCGCGTTTTCTCCGTCTAAAATTAACAAAACCCTTTAAAATCATTTTGATAAACTTCACTCAAATTAGTAAATAGGTTTGGGAAACACGCATACGCGTTTTTCAAGATGGTGTATTTAACAGAAAGCTGATAAGTTCTTTACATACAGATAGTTAACTGTGCGCGTTTCCACAGGTCTAACGAGGTAAACGCGCAACGTATAAATACTAAAACGTTAAAATTTTCCAGCATCATAGAAAGGAGTATCTAATGAGAATGCTATTTGTTATAGCACTAGCTTTTGTTATCTCAGGCTGTGCCACAACTTCTGGAACTAATCCGATAATTGGCTATAGTGGCTTTGATAATGCCAAAACGGTTTCTATCGATCCGCATGGCAATGCATGCTCCTCAATGGTATGTACGGGACTCGGAGCTCAGTGGAATTCCTCAAATCCAGATTCAGCCATTCTCATAGTTCAGGTTTTTAATGAGTATGCAGCTATCAGTCAGGCAGAACTTATCATCGACGGTAACAAGGTAACCTTATCATCTGCACAAACCGTAACTGACTTTAGTTATCCCGGGTCAGCTATACGCGAATCTTCAAAAGGGTTTGGTATACCGTTCTCTGTAATTGAACAAATTCTGTCTGCAAAGCGAGTGTGGCTTAGAGTACATACGCCAACAGGCTACATCGAGGACCCTGTAATAGACGGAGAAAAAGATAGCAAGGCATATCATGCACTTTCTCGTTTCGTCACTGCCGTCAAGTCCTAATTTTAACAAGGCCAGACAGAGGGACCAAAAAACTACCGCTTTGCTCAGGTTTTTCGGCCCCTGCTGGCGGCGTTATAACTCAAGGAGGGCGCTGTGCTATTTAAATATCTAGAGCCTGATAGGATTGATGTTTTAGATTCGAATCTTATTCGCTTTACGCAGCCAGCTGACTTTAATGATCCTTTTGAGTTTAAACCTGTCATTTCAACTTTGGCTTCAAAAGAAGAAATGGACGAGGTGTTCGAAAGTAAAATCAAGAGTTTAATTAAAACTGAGTTAGAAAAAATCCCCCCTGTGTTAAGAACATTAATATCACCAGCTCAGTTAGAAGCTTTAACAAGACAAAACTACGGTCAATATTGTCGGGAAATAAATAAGCAGTTTTCAGCCATGAGTGGCGTAATCGCCCAAACTTTTGCTGAAAAATCAAACGAAATGATCGGAGTTCTTTCGCTAACGGAGAAAAACAGCAATTTACTTATGTGGGCGCACTATGCCCGTTCACATACAGGATTTTGTATAGGATTTGACGATAACAATCCGTTCTTCAATCATAAACGAAGCGATAGAGATGAGTTTTATCATCTTCGAAAAGTAGAATATGCGAAAGATAGACCGACAAAACGTGTAATGGAGCTTACTGGAGTTGAACTGCTCTTAGTTAAATCTGAAGATTGGTTTTATGAGCAAGAGTGGCGTATGTGTGCTGTATTAAGCGACTCAAATAAAGTGATTGAGGCGGAAACGTATCCTATACACCTTTTTAACTTTCCAAAAAGTGCAGTTAAAGAAGTTATCTTAGGAGCGCGTATGGAAAATAAGAAAAAAGATCAGCTGCTCAACATTCTTGGTTCAAAATATGAAAACGTGGTGGTTAAGCAGGCAATTATTTCACCAACAGAGTTCAAGATCGAGCTCGTTGAGTTATAACAATCCGCATCATACGGGGTCTGCTGCTCATGCGACGCTCACAAGTTCGCGCGCATGGGCAGAGTGTTATCTCCATAGAAATTTTAATTCGAAACTGACAAGTTAGAGCAAAGGGTCTATCACGCTTTTGTCCAAAACCGTGTTGGTGAATCAGACTTGCCTAGTCTGATTCACGCACAAAAAACCTGCTAGGTACTCGCAATGTTTTATAGCAGTTGTTCAAACAATGATAGCCTGAGCAGGTTGCAGGCAACACTAAAAGTGTATTATGTTTTTGATCTAAAATGGGTATTAAGATAAAGCTATGGAAACTCAGCAACCTAAAATAGTTAATTTCGTATATAAGGCTCCAGTAGTGTTGGCTATGCTATTCACGGGAATGTATGGGCTAATACTTTTTATAGACGTTACAAATGATTCAACTACCTTAATAAACGCTGCATTTGCAGTAATGTTGGGTCTGTCGGCGATATGCTTTTCCATCGCAGTAGCCCAAAAGGATAAACGTATTTCTGATCGTCTTCTTTTCGCTGGGGAAAGGTTGCTTCACGGAGCTATATTAGTAATTGTAACGTCGTTAATTAAATATCTACTGTTTAAAGTTAACAACTATGTAATCGATATTGCTTCTGCTAATGAATTTGTTAAATGCATATTTTGGTCTGTCAACATATTTGCGTGTGTTGTTTTTTTAAATGGATTGTTTTTTGCTCATACGGGTATAAGAATTCTCAATGATCTGCTAATTCTGAGAATGACAAGGCACCGAGACTGGGATGATATGTTTTAAACGTCGTTTAGCTTGCTTTGTCCAATATGAGCGGGTGAATCACTCTACACCAGACTGATTCACGCGAGCCGCTAAAACCCGCCCTATTGCCCCGTTTGCGGCTATTCTGGGGCTGTTTTTTCTCTTAAGATGAATCAAATCTCTGGAGAACTGATTCATGTCCCTGTTATGCCTATTCCGACAGGTTATATCGTTCATTGATTAGTTTGTAGCCAAACGAAGCATTACTAATAGAATAGCTAATCCGAATCTGGCTCATAAGAGTGAATTATCTAATAAGGTTTTGTCCCAAAGTGTGCTGCGTAAGACCTTTAAATCTACAGGTTACGCTAATGCCATGGCTCATCATAAGCCAGCACTTAAAGAATAAAATGACCAAGTATGATCCTTCAGCAGTGCTATTCAGAAATTCTTAAAGTACTTTTGTCCAAGAGCATGCTGTGTGTTTCTGTAAAACCTGCAAGCTACACCGATGCTAAAAAGGTGAGCAATACCATGGTTCGCCCTTAAATATGGTCTGCATTCAATAACCAAGCAATGATATTAGTCTTTCAATATTCAATGCTCTTCTGTCCCCCATTGAGTTGTGTGCTTTTGAGTGGAAGTTGTACGATTAAGCCACACTCTATAATCAAAACTGTCAGTTTGTGTATGAGTTAGTACACTTAAGGAGGGTAAAATGCTTATCAAATATCATACTTATGGATTGGTTTTTTGCTTAGTTTTTAGTGGTCTAGCTTGGGCTGATGAGATCTCTAAAACGGGCTGCGCTGCAAAATTAGCGGCTATAAGTGCTGAACTCACTGAGGCTAAGGCTGCTGGTAATCAGCATAAAGTCGCTGGACTTGAAAAGGCCTATAGTGAGGTCGCTAACCATTGCGATGATGACAGCTTAACTGCCGAACGTTTAGCTAAGATTGAGGCCTTGGAAGCTAAATTAGCCGAGCGTCAACATGAGCTTACCGAAGCAATTGCTGATGGTAAGTCTATGGATAAAATCAATAAAAAACGCCAAAAAATTGCAGAAGTTGAATCTGAGCTTGCTAAGGCTAGAGCCGAACTCGCGCAATAACTTCAGACTCTTTCGGTTTACCCTGCGTAACCAATACTCAAAACGGCAGATTCAGTGCTGGAGTTATAGCCAGCACTGAGTATGAGATGCTCGGTGACTCGGTATCTAAGGCCTGCTTCAGCGCCCCACTGAGTGGTTTTATCTTCTTCCCAAGTGGGTTTGCCATCGACTATTCTGGGCGAAATATTGTTGGTATAAGCTGTGGTGTTGATATAAGCACTGCCGCCCGCATAAAAGCTTAAATCCTCAGTGAAACTGTAGCTTAAACCTAAACGCCAGAGGCTTTCTTGGCGGTGGGACTGCGCGGGTTCTGGTACGGTAATATCGGTTTCGCGGCCGCGGGCATAACCTAAGTAATAACCCCATTGCTGATAGTTATTATCGAAATGATAGGGGGCTATTGTAATGCCGTAGAGGTTGTCTGCGGCGGGAACGTAATCGAGCATCAGCGCGATATAAGGGGTGTTTTCAGTTTCATCCGACATAACAGATGGTTGATAAGTGTTATATTCGGCCGCTTGAAGCGGTTGGCATAGGCTCAGTAGTCCAATGCTAAGATAGGCTAGCGGGTATGAATAACGACACATGGGATGAGTTCCTTGGGATCAGGTTGAAGATTGTTCATTTTCCTTTGTGTCAGGTCAATTCAAAATGCTAAAATCTCTTTTAAAATAAGTATTTGTAAATTTATTGTGTTTGGGTATGAGTATTTTCTAGGGTGACATTAACCGAGGTCAACTCGGCCGTTACCTTTGTATGGGTTTGTTGCGCTAGTGGAGTGGAATTGTGGATCAGGAAATAAGGCTCGAAATTTCGACATGGTTAGCGGGCTTTGGGATTGATAGCCAACCCTCGGACGGCATATCTACCAGCATTATGATCATTGCTTGCATACTGCTTGCGGGTATCGCTTATCTCATTGTTCGACGTGTAGTCATACGCGCGGTCAACATGGTGATCCTGCGCTCCAAAGTCACCTGGGACGATGTGTTTATGCGCTACAAGGTGCTCGAAAAACTGGCCATGCTAGTGCCTGCAATCGTGCTCAATCTATTAGTGCCCATCGCTTTAACCGAACATCAAATCTTAAGTAATTTAATCGACAGGCTGCTGAGTATTTGGCTGGTGGTGCTGATGATCCGCGCTATTTATGCGGGTTTAGATGCGGTCGATGAAATTTCAGATATAAATTTAGTCAGCCGGCGTTTACCGGTGAAAAGTTTTGTCCAGCTCACTAAGTTATTCCTGTTCTTTGTAGGGCTTATTGTTTCTATTTCAGTTCTGGCCGACCAATCTCCCGTGTATTTCCTCAGCGGTTTAGGGGTAGCAACGGGTTTTGTGATGTTAGTGTTCCGCGACACTATTTTGGGCTTTGTGGCGGGCATTCAGTTAGCGGCTAACCGTATGGTGAGTAAGGGCGACTGGATCCAGATGGACAAATACGGCGCCGACGGTGCGGTAGAAGAAGTCTCGCTGACCACAGTCAAAGTGCGTAACTGGGATAAAACCATCACTATGATCCCCGCCTATGCCTTAGTGTCGGATGCATTTCGCAACTGGCGTGGTATGTCGGAGTCGGGCGGCCGTCGGATTAAACGCGCCATTAATATCGATATCAACAGCATTAAGTTCTTGACCGAGGAAGAGCGGAATCGTCTCAGTAAAATCAACTGTTTGAAAGAATACTTTCCAGCAAAAATCAATGAGATTCGCGAGTCTAATGCTAAGGTTTCCGATCTCGATATGATGGTTAACGGTCGTCATCTAACAAACGTAGGGACCTTCCGCGCTTACCTGCAGGAATATCTACAACGTCACGATAAGGTGCACAAGGATATGACCTTAATGGTGCGTCAGCTCGCGCCAACGACCGAGGGGTTACCAATAGAGATTTATATCTTTACTAACGATACCCGTTGGGCATTTTATGAGGCGATACAAGCCGATATCTTCGACCATATCTTTGCGGTATTGCCAGAGTTTGGCTTGCAGGCCTTTCAAGCGCCGACGGGCAATGATATTCGCAGTTTAAAATCGGTGAAGGTTGAGGGCTAAACTCGACTGACTAAAATAGCGGCGATGCGTTGATCATCGCGCAAACGCCGCCGAAGCCGCCATTGTCACTAATGTTTCGCGCTCGCCACAAAATCGGGTATCACCTTAGGATGGCGGCCTTTAATGGTGCGGTAGAAGCTCAAAATATCATGCATATCGGTTGCGATATCGCCACTGGGTTGCAATGGCGTGTGGATCACCACAGTGCGGCGGCTAAAGTCTAGGCCCACGGGAACAATCGGCACCCCAGCTTTGTTGGCTATATGGTAGAAACCGCATTTCCAGCGTTTAACGGGACTGCGGGTTCCCTCGGGGGCTAATGCTAGCTTGTAATCGGGTTTAGATTCAAAAAGCTGTACGGCACTATCGACTAAGTTATTGTTTTTACGCCTATCTACTGGGCTGCCGCCTATGGCGCGAAAGAACCATCCCCAAGGTGGAATAAATAACTGATGCTTACCGAGAAAGTGAATTCGCGTATTTAAAGCACCGCGGGCGAGGACGCCAATAATAAAATCCCAGTTACTGGTGTGGGGCGCCACTATTACAATGTATTTTTTCAGTTCGGGCAGTTGCCCTTCAATCTGCCACCCCAAAATCTTTAGTAGCCAGCAGCATAATCTTGTAAACATAGTTCAGTGCTCAGAGTCGAAAAATTAATAATATCATCAGCTTTTTTTGAATTATAAATCGGCTTAGGCAGGATAGTCTGTGCCGAATTCGCTATAGTACAGTCTAACCTGATTCTAGGGGAGCGCTACTATGTTGCAGGAAGGATGGATGTTACGGAAAGGATGGATACAAAAATGCATGTTGCAGGGGACCACGCTGTTATTACTGCTGCTGAGTTGTTATGCCAGTGCGGTACCTACGGATGAGATCACCCAAATGCTGAAGGGGCAGGAAGATGCGTGGAACCGCGGCGACCTCGATGCCTATATGCAAGGTTACTGGAAGAGTAGCCAATTGCGATTTGTTTCTAATGGTAAATTTCGTTACGGCTGGGATGAAACCCTTGCAGCCTACAAGAAAAACTATCCGAATAAAGAGACGCTGGGTGAGCTGAAGTTCACTATCAAAGAAATCAAAATGCTCAGCAATTATGCGGCCATGGTGGTGGGACGATGGGATTTACACCGTCCAAAGGATGCCCCTACAGGGGTGTTTACCCTCTTGGTAGAAAAGATTGATGACCGCTGGGTGATCACTATGGATCACAGTTCGGATTAATGGGCTGGATAAGGGCCGCGAACTTTAGGATTCAACCGGTTCTGTTGGCAGGCTAAAGTGAAAATCCTGCTGCCCGAGGCGTCTGCCTTTACCATCGTATCTCACCTCGGTGAAGTGGATCGCGCCCAATGTATCTTCGAGCAAAATACTGGTGGAGCGGGTGCCATAGTCTGGGTGGCGAATATAAATCGCCGCTAAACGCCGCTCCCATTCTAGCCCGACGCCTGTGTTGGGTAGCTCACTATCCTGGGGCTGGGAGTCGTCTTGCATCAGTTTGATCAGTGCCTGCACATCGAAGTCGCCCGCCTGCTTGATCAGGGCCTCTAATGCCTGTTGCCCCTTGGCCATTTTAGGCCAAATATCATCGAGGGCACCATTGCTAATCGCATGGAAACCGTCGGCTAATTTTACCGTTTCCCGCTTGACGCTGTTAAAACAATATAGATCAGTGCCTTGGCCAAAAACCAAATTAAACGGTTGATAATCATCGCAATGTTCACTGAGCCAGTTTGGGCAAATCAATGAACCCGAACTCAATGCTTTAATGATAAGTTCACCACGGCTGCGCATCGCCTCTTGCTGTTTTTGTGGCATGCGTAAGTTGGTGACGCCCGCAACTTGGCCTTGCTTATTCACTCCAAACCAAGTGCCACCTGCCTGTAAATCCTTACCCGCGAGTATATTTTGCTCCGGCGGCCAAATATGCGCCGGCGCCGTTGGCCTGTGGTGAAATTCATCACGATTGGCGCAGATGATCAGGGGATACTTAGGATGAGCATTAAGGGCGATGAAAAGTATGCACATGGTAGGCTAAATTAATCCAACGATAGGATTAACTTAGCCTGTCTATCCACAAATGAACAGTATTAGTGGTGGCTGTGTTTATCGGCAGGGGAATGTGGCTTCTGTGCCGATGCCCCATGGTGGGCGTGTTTGTGGGCCTGTTCATGGGTATTATGCCCGTGTGAATGCCCATGGGGGGCTGGTTTTACCAACATCAGGCGGCGTAAAAATTTACGGGGGCCTAAGCGCAATAAACTTGCGGCAAACAGTCCTGAGAGCATGAGTAATGCCACTAGATTGAGAGTTTCCGGCAATGTTATCAATGAGAACCACATAGGCAAACGCAGCGCCGCGACTAAAGCGACGCTAATGATCGCCAGTAAAATGCCTCTCTGCGTCCATGTCATCAATCTAAGCTGGGCAATATTGAGCACAGGCGCGGCTATCAAGGGCAGCATAATGGCCAGTGGGCTCCAACCGCTGTAAGCGAGGGCTAGGGCGAGTACTGCTGCACCTAAGTTACAGAAACGCATAGGTAAAAAGACTAATAATAGCACTATGACCTGCAACACTGGATTGCTTAAGGGGACGGATGGGTGGCCGATAAGATTGACCAGCACTAGGCTGAGCAAAATCCAAGGCGCGCTGCGGTCAACTAAATGGGCAAAACCAAAACGTAGGGCATGGCTGGGTAATTTAGTGTGGGGATCCGTGATTTCAACCTGGGCGTGGCTCAAATAAGCACTCAGGATAAAAACCACCAGTAGCTGAAATACTGCCAACCAAGGGCCGAGTAATAGCACAGTGATCACCAGCGCCTCTGGGCCCGCTAAGCGTTGGAACCAGCGGCGGGACAGGCTGCTGTCCTGTGGCGTTAACCCCAATTTAAAACGCAGTGTGGCGACGGCATAACTGAGCAAGAGTACGGGCGCGATAGTCATTAGCCAGCTCATTAATTGCTCTGTGCTGTGGTCGTGGTGAGCATGCTCGTGACCACCAGAATCAATCATTAGCAAAGCCATTAGCAAGGCTATGCCTAATAAACTACCAACCCCAGCTTGGTATTCATATTTGCCTTGCGTATCATTTTCATGCTGACCATGGGGTTGATGTAATACTACATGCAGAATTGAACCTGTAATAAAGGCCTGTAAGTAGATAGTGTCATCAATATTTAAATAAGGTAAGAATTGCTCACTAGCGAAATAGCCTATACCTGTGAATAGCATAATGGCTGCAAAAATAAGGACTGTCCAACGGGCACCAAGATGGGGTTTTAGAACCCACCACACTGCAAAACCGACGGGCAGTTGGTGGAGTATGACACCAAGGGCTAGCATTATGGAGTTGCCATCCTGCTGTGCTAAAACCATGGCAGTGCCATCGGTGATTGTATGTAGTAATAAGCCGCCAATGCCTAAAAATAGGGCAAAATTATGGGTGATTTCAGAATAGCGGTGGAATAAACGTTCGCTGGCTGTCGGCCCCCATAAACCCAGCACCACAAAGACAATTGCCAGCAGGCCACCATGTTCCAGTAGTTCTGGCAAAATATGGATCAGCACTAATCCGCCTAAGGAGACGAATATAAAGCCATCGAGTCCCTTCTGTAGTCCGCTGCCCGATGAAAAGTAGCGGTAAAACAGCGGCCCGATTAAGAGTGCAATACAACTAGCAAGAAGATAGAGCATGAATTCCACGGAAATTTACTGAAAAAACGCCATAGTATACCAGCTGTAATGCAAAGTGAGCAGTGGCTTAGTGGCAATTTACTCAACTGATATTTTTACATCGAATTGGAGGAAGACATTTTATTTACTTTCGCCATTTAACCGATAAATTTTCAGACCTACGGCGAGAAAAGGTTATACAATATGGGCTTATGTTTGCTTAGGCGTTGATAAAGTTAAATGGATATATTTTCTGCTGCAGTTATGTTGTTTCTGATTATGGATCCCCTCGGTAATTTACCGATTTTCGCATCGATTTTAAGGCATATCGATCCGAAAAAACGTCGTAAGGTACTGATCCGCGAGTTGCTCTTTGCATTAGTGATCATGCTTGCCTTCCTTTATGCGGGAGAGGCAATCTTAAGTTTCTTAAATCTTCGCTCCGAATCCGTGAGCATTGCGGGCGGCATCATTTTATTCCTGATTGCGATTCGGATGATTTTCCCGCAACCCGGCGGCGTAGTCGGCCTAGCCGCAGGTGAAGAGCCTTTTATCGTCCCTATGGCGATCCCGCTAATGGCGGGCCCATCGATCCTCGCTGCATTGATCCTACTGGCACATACCGACAGTTCCCGTATGGGCGACTGGACCATAGCCTTAGTCTCTGCTTGGGGAGCGAGTGCAGTTATCCTAATGTTCTATAAGCTCTTTACCCGCATGTTGGGTGAAAAGGGGTTAACTGCCGTTGAACGTCTTATGGGTATGGTACTGGTGATGATATCGGTACAAATGTTCCTCGATGGTGTTTCAAATTATATGAAAACCGCGGGATAACATGCCCCACTGTAACAAAAACCGTATTAACTTAGCGTTAATACGGTTTTTTTATGGCCGAAGACTTAAATTGACGGCTAGCTGAATGAATGCTGACAAAATATAAAATCAACTCTGTAAAGTAATATATCGAGTTGTTACTCAGATGTGGTGCTGATAATGTTGGCGCTTCTCTTCCTGTTCAGGCTGGAAGAATTAACTCAATCTTGCCGTATATAAAGGCGTACTTGTCTTATTAGCAACGGGCGCTAGCCTTAATAAGTTGCTTGGCCGAGGCGCATAAGTCGTTATGGAAGGAAAACTGAAGATGCAAACAACAAAAGCCATGACGGCATTGGGATTAATGCTGGCATTGATCAGCGGCGCGAGCATGGCTGCGCCCCAGCAAACGCCCGCGGATGCGGGGGTTATTAATAAAGATCGTATTCTATATTGGTTGATTAAGCGGGGCGAAGTGTCTGCCGATGCGAGTGAGAGCGTTAAGCAGGCCGCAGTTCAGGCTTACATTCAGCGAGCCTTGGTTGCACAACCTAAGTTACCTCGAATCGAGGTTGAGGCCGAACATGCCCGTCAGCACAAAGCCCAATCATCCCAGATGCTGCGTTCTCCGGCGCAGCGTGTATTGGCCGATGCCGATGTGACCAAAACCGTTAAAGTTTTAACAGTACTGATTGATTTTCCAGACTTAAAATTTAATAACAATGGATTAACGGCCAGTGATACCGCCATGTATTACTCTAGCTATCCGGTTTCCCACTATAAGAATTTACTCTTTTCAACGACGGGATTTGCTGGCCCACAGGGGCAGACACTGACGTCGGGATATCAGTATTATCAGGCGGTGTCGGGTAAGAGTTTCTTTTTCACTGGGGATGTAAAGGGCTGGTATAGCGCCAGTCAAAATGCCACATATTATGGCGCCAATGATCCTGACACTGGCAGTGATACGCAAGTGACTGAACTGGTAAAGGAAGCCGTTTCCCAAGCCGCAGCCAGTATGTCGGCGGCTGAGCTAGCAAGCTATGATGTTGAAGATCCGTATGATTTAAACGATAACGGTAATTACGACGAGCCCGATGGCATTATCGATCATGTGATGATCTTTCACTCGAGCATAGGTGAAGAGGCCGGGGGCGGGAAATTAGGGGATAACGCCATCTGGTCCCATCGTTATTATGTTGACCAAAGCACTCAAGGCTACAGTATTCCGGGGTCGACCAAAAAAGTCTTTGGTTACACTATTCAACCTATAGATGCGGCAACTGGGGTTTGTACCCATGAGTTTGGCCATGATCTAGGGCTACCCGATGAGTACGATACTTCTGATGCTGAAGACCAAGATGGTTCGCCAGTGGGGCTGTGGTCATTAATGTCCGGCGGCAGTTGGGCTGGGACTATACCCGGTGCGCAGCCCAGTGGCTTTAGCCCCTATGCCCGTTCTTACCTGCAGACAAAATACAAAGGCAAATGGCTTAATGAGCGTGAAATTGCCCTAGAGAGCATTCCTAAAGCTGGGATGGAAATCACTCTGAATGAGGCGGTTAATCAAGAGGTTATTAACCAAGTTTCGATTCCATTACCCGTAGCCCAGATTTCCTTTAAAGCACCCTATCAGGGCAGCTATCAGTACTATTCTGGTCAAGGGGATATGCTGACTAATAGCATGAGCTTTACGATTAATTTGCCGAGTACAACGGATAAACTCACGCTCTCTATGCAGGCGAGTTGGGAAATTGAAACCGACTACGACTATATGCAGGTAAAAGTGAACGGCGTGGCGATTGCGGGTAATTACACTAAGTCCAGCAACACAATTAACAGCGCCCGGCACATTATTACCGATAAATCATCGACTATCTCGACAGCTGTGGGTAGTGATGCTTGGGTAAATTTAGAATATGACTTATCGAGTTATGCTGGTAAGGCCGCCACCATTGAATTTAACTATGTGACCGATGAGGCGGTAAAAGAGTCGGGGATCACCATAGATAATATCAGCATTAAACAAGGTTCGAGTGAGCTTTATGCTGATAATGCTGAGGTCGCGAACAAAGCCACACTAGCGGGTTATAGCCGGATCACTAATACTCGCCCTGGTGCCGCATCCCGCTATCTTATCCAGCTGCGCAGCCATAATGGTATAGACGCGGGTTTAAGGGATGAGGGTTTTGATCCCGGGGTGCTCTTATGGTTAGAGGATTTTAGTTATAGCGATAATAATGTGTCGGGCCATGCTGGCCATAGTTTGATTGGGGTGATTGATGCCGACCAAAATATGATAGGCACTCGTTCGACCGATGAGCAGATCCGCGATGCCGCCTTTAGCACGGTAAGGCAAACCGCCTATGACGGTGATAATCACCTGAGTGCAGTCACCTTATTCGATGACAGCTTAGATTACAGTGCGCCGCTGCAACCTCAATCGGGGATGGTGTTACAAAAACTGGGGGTGACTATGGAAGTGTTATCCCAGGCGAGTAACAACAGCACGGCGGTGATCCGCTTAGCAAATGCCAATGCCGATCCTGGGTTAACCCCATTAACTGCCGCGATTACCTTAGTACAAACGGGTCAAACCGTGGCTGTCTCTGCGGTTGCCCAAGGGGGAGAAGGTAGTTATAGCTATGGGTGGGACTTTGGGGTTGCGGGTGCTTCAAGCACGCTTGCCTCAACGACTTACACTTATACCAATGGGGGCAATTACACTATCACGCTGACGGTGACCGATGCTAAGGGTAACCAAGCTACAGCCACTCAAGCCCTAGTGATCACTTTGCCTCTCACGGTTAACTTTTCTCACACTGCTAACCAGTTGACTGTGAGTTTCACTAATACGTCTGCGGGTGGTTCAGGCAACTTAACCTATGCATGGGATTTTGGTGATGGTTTGACTAGCTCAGCCGTCGCACCGAGCCATACTTATGCGAAAGCGGGGACTTATACTGTGACATTGAAGGTCAGTGATGAACAGAATAGTCAGGCTAGCAGCAGTAAGACTATCACAGTGACCGCCCCCGTCACTCCGCCAGCCAAGGAAAGTTCAGGTGGCGGCAGTTTAGGATGGTTAAGTCTCGCATTTCTTGGCTTATTCGTTTGGCGCCGCCAGCATTAATACGATTAAGTTGAGCCGATAAATATAAAATGCCTCTGATATCAGAGGCATTTTTGTTTGTTAGCGTTTGTTGAGGGCTTCGATAGCTTGTACTGCCGCGGGCAGAAAAATCTCACTGACGATCATCTCATCGTGGCCGTGGTGAAAATAACGCCGCCGTCCCCAAAGTTCATCCTCGACGCGCTGATCTAAACTTTTGGCCAGTTGGGCTAGGCGGCTACAGGTTTCGAAGCGGGCAACTTCAATTCTGCCGGGAATAAAGTTATCTTGGCTGAACAGCAGTTCCCCCAGTGGGCGAGTGCCAAGACCAAGGAAATCTGCTTGTCGTTCAAACAGTAAGGTTTGTGGAATTAAGGTTCTGGCGAATACCCAAGGAATAGTGTCAAGGCAGAGCAGCACTTCACGGATCCACACTAAACCCTGCTGGGGATATTCACCTTCGAGTGGGGTAAGCTGACCTTCTCCTAACACTTTAACCTCAAACTGGTTGCAACAGGTTTTTAGTTTTTGTGTGAGGCTGCCCGGCGCGAGCAACCAATCTTTCAGGGGAGATTGGGGAAGTTTGTTGGCACTCTCGGCGCAAAACCACTGAATAGATTCACCATAGGGGAAGCTTAAGCTGGTCACATTCATCAAATACTCGTTACAATATAAGCAAACGTCGGCAGTCTACCAGATAGATTGGGAAGTTTCTTCCATCGACCATTATTGTTTTTAGGGAGCCGTAAGCCGCTATGAAAAAAATATTATCAGCCTGCCTGATTTTGCTCAATTTAGCCTTTAATGCTTATGCGGCCGATGAAAAGGAAGCGCCGCCCGCAACACAGAGTGAATACGCTTATTACGGCTTCGAGCCTGAGATAGTGACTAACTATATTTCGAACCGTAAAAAGCTTGGCTTTGTGAAGATCAGCGTCGAATTAATGGTTAAAGACCCAGAGGATCTCATCATTATTGAGCGCCACAATCCGCTACTGCGCGCCGCGATTATTGAGGTGTTGGGCAATCAATCGGAAGAAAAGATTAAGTCGCTCACTGGCCGTGAAGAAATTCGACGCGAGTGTTTCGATATGGTCAATAATCTCATTACCCAAGAAGCGGGTAAGCCATTGATCGTAAACTTACTCTTTACCTCTTATCTGTACGATTAATTCGTACAACTATTTTACCTGAGGCCGACGCATGTTGGCCCGTTGCGCTAGCAGAACCCCCATATACCAGAGCCGCTATGTCAAAACCTGCCGTTAAATCCGCTCTCAAACCCAGTACCGCATCTCGGGGTAAAGTACACGGGCGGCCAAATGTTGCGCGGGTCGATTCTAAGTCCCAATCAGTGGGGAAGCATAAGACAATATCCGCGGCTACCAAGGGTCGCAAGCCGCTAAAAAAAGCCCTACATCCACGCAATATTCACCTGGATGGCTATGATTTTTCGGCGCTAATCAGTGTATTCCCTAAGCTTAAAGCCTTTGTTCGCCCGACGCCCTACGGTGCTTTATCCATAGATTTTGCCGATCCCTTGGCGGTTAAGACGCTCAATGCCGCACTCCTAAAACATCACTATGGGATTGGATCTTGGGATATTCCTAAGGGGGCGCTTTGTCCGCCCATACCCGGTCGCGTCGATTATTTGCATTATTTGGCAGACCTTTTAGCCGAAGGCGATAAGTCATTGGCTCTGGGGAACGCTAGGGTATTAGATATAGGCACAGGCGCGAACGGCATTTATCCCATATTGGGCAGCCAAGTGTATGGCTGGCAATTTGTCGCCTCGGATATCAATGCCCATTCACTCGCCAATGTGCAGGGCATTATCGAGCAAAACCCAGTGCTGCAGGGGCGGATAAGTTTACGATTACAACCGGATGAACAGGCGGTGTTTAAGGGGATCATCGAAGCCGATGATTGCTTCGAGCTGACCCTGTGCAATCCCCCTTTTCATGCATCGCTTGCCGAGGCCAGTGAAGGCTCTTTGCGTAAGGTGCGCAATCTTGCAGCGAACCGAGGGGGAAAGGCTCCGCTAGCAAGCGCTAAGCTGAATTTCGGTGGTCAGGCGGCGGAACTTTGGTGCCAAGGTGGCGAGCAACAATTTTTAGCGACCATGATCCACGAAAGCCAACTTTTTGCCGAGCAATGCCTGTGGTTCACTAGCCTAGTGTCGAAGAAGGAAAATCTGAAACTTTGTTATCAAGCCTTAGCGCAGTTGAAAGTTGATACTGTGAAGACGATTGAGATGCAGCAGGGCAATAAGATCACCCGGGTCTTAGCGTGGAGTTTTCAGTCGGCGGCTAAGCGCAAAATTTGGCGCGATGAATACTTAACTCGTTAAAAAACAAAACAGGCGCCAGTGGCGCCTGTTCTTATTAAAGGTAAAAATAACCACTGTTACTGCGGCTTTTCTTCCTGATGATCGCGGCGGAATAACGCCCACTCTTCCATGGATTCGCCACTTGGCAAGGTACAGATCCCATGCTCACCTTCGGCGGTTTTCTCTATTGCTAAGCTGCCGCCGAGGGAGATGCAATACTCAGAAGCGGGATTGGCCATGTTGACTTGTGTAGCAGGCTTTTCGGCTTCACCGCAACCGACGAATGCCACAGCGGTCAGCAGTGTTGCCACCAATGGAAAACGAGTTTTCATACATATTCCTTAATCGTATTCACTTATTTACGCCCTAAAATTCGCAGAATTCGTAGGAATAAGTTGATGATATCCATATACAAAGCGGCTGCGCTATCGATGGCATTATCTATGGTTTTGGGAATTTGATTCGCCCGTCCCCAGTCGTAACCTATATACCCGCAGAAAATCAGCACTACTATCCAATCTAAAATGCCGTGGTGGGTATTAAAGATAAATACTTCAATCAGTTCGACGACGATAACCAGCAACAAAGCGATAGTGAGTGCGCCGGCAATTTTTTGGAAAAAGGCGGGGAAGAGTGTGCCTAAACACATCATGGCAATGGTGACTAGCCCTGTGATGCGAATGGCTTCGGTCACTAATTCAGGATCGTACTGACTGACCACCATATTGATAATTAAGCCGAAGGGGACGACCACAAAGTTGTAGCCAATAAAGCTGACGACGGGATTGCTCGATTTTTGAAACAGATAAATCCCGAAGAAACAGGAGGCAAAATAGCCGATAAAGAAAATCCAAGGATTAACGCTGGCAATCGCTTCTGGGTCGATATTGGTGACCATCCAATAGTTAACGGCGAACCCCCAAATGAGCGTGAGGCCTATAACGAGGTTATAAATACCTGCACCAACGATGGGATCGTCGGTGGTCATGCGATCAAAGACACTGTTTTCAGAATCCATATGGTTTCCCTGTGATTTCCCTATTGTTACTGGTTGCTAAGCCTCACCAGAGCGGCGCTAAGTTAAGGCAAATAAAGCTATTTTTCAAGTTTACGCATTTTGAGCGCCACAGACATGACAGCTGGCTTGTTTGGGTAATTTCATCTCTCGGAATTCCATCGTCATCGCATCGATCATCAAAATACGCCCGGCGAGGGTTTTGCCTATGCCTGTGATGACTTTGATCGCTTCCACTGCCTGTAAACAACCTATCATACCGACGACGGGGGCAAGAATTCCCGATTCGACACAACTGAGCTGCTGCTCGCCAAATAATGAACTAAAGCAATGATAACAAGGTGTTTGTTCTTGATAGTCAAATACTGTCACCATGCCCTCCATACGGATGGCGGCGGAAACCAAGGGCACTCTATGCTTAAAGCAACTGAGATTGAGCTGCTCACGTACGCTAACATTATCGGTGCAATCGAGCACTAGATGATGGTCAGCGACTAAGGCATCGATTTCATGGTCGTCTAGTACGGCATTGATAGTATTGATTTTTATATGGGGATTGAGCTGGCTTAGGCTCTGTTTAGCCGATTCGACCTTAGCTTGGCCAATATTCGCATCCTGGTGAAGCACTTGGCGTTGTAGGTTAGATAACTCAACCCTATCAAAATCCACTAATGTGAGTTCGCCTATACCTGCGACCGTAAGATATTGACTGGCGGCGCAGCCTAGGCCACCGGCGCCTATCATCAAGACTTTGGCGAGTTTTAAGCGTTCCTGACCATCGATATCCATGGCTTTGATGGATATCTGGCGGCTGTAGCGGGTGAGCTCGCTATCGCTAAGGATGTCTACTTGTTCGTTCATAAAGAGACCTTAGCAGAGTACGCTGTTAAAGGGTTCAACTGTGACTTTAGTGCCCGCCGGCGTGTCACCTTGGAACTGTTCTAACAACACAAAACAGTTGGCCAGACTCATAGAGGTCAACATGCCCGAACCTTGGCTGCCGGTGATCGCCACTTCGAGTTCACCCTGGGGATTACGGCTTAAAATCCCCCGTTGATATTCGACGCGGCCCGGTTGTTTACGCACCGGAGTCGTCAGTGTGGCGTCTAACATCAAAGGTTCTACTGGGGTTAAACCTTGCATCTTGTTCAATATTGGCCAAACGAGTTTATAAAAAGTCACCATGGACGAGACCGGATTACCCGGTAAACCACAGAATATCGCCTTGCCAATCCGTCCCATCGCAAAGGGTTTGCCCGGTTTAATCGCGAGCTTCCAGAAGGTGATTTGGCCTTCTTCATCGAGAATTTGCTTAGTAAAATCCGCTTCGCCGACCGAAACACCGCCCGAGGTTAATACCATATCCGCTATGCTGGCGGCATGGCGAAATGCGTGACGAATGGCCTCGGGATCATCGGCAATCACGCCTAAATCCAGCCATTCCACATTGGCGCGGCTGAGTAATCCTTGGATGGAATAACGGTTAGAATCATAAATTTGCCCCGGCGCTAATTCACTGCCGACCGGGCGTAGCTCATCCCCGGTTGAGAAAAAGGCGACTTTAAGTTGGCGGTAAACCCTGACTTGGCTAACGCCTATGGTGGCGAGTACACCCAGTTCGGCGGCACCGATTTCGATCCCCGCATTAAGCACTTGGGTGCCTTGGGTGAGTTCTTCACCACGGCAACGCACATTGGCGCCTTTGCCCTTGGGGTGCTTGATAAGAATAAATTCCCCTTGGACTTGGGTTTCTTCCTGCATTTGCACTGTGTCATAACCCGCAGGAACTGGAGCCCCCGTCATGATCCGTATGCAGCTATTCGCTTGGGCTTCACCTTGAAAGCCATGTCCCGCGAAGGAACTGCCGATAAGGCGTAGAGCCGTTTGCTCTGTCTGTTGCTGTAAGTCGGCAAAACGGAAGGCATAGCCGTCCATCGATGAGTTATCGAAGGGCGGCAGATCGATGCAGGACGCTAAATTTTCGGCGAGCACTCGACCTAAGGCTTGGGGCAATAATACGACTTCGGTGTCTGACACTGGGCTAACTTGTTCGAGCAAAAGGGGAATAGCTTGATCGGGATGCATTAGGCTAGGTTGCGAACAAGGATCGGCTTTTACGGACATCGGGTCTTCCTTATATGCTGTGAGTTGTGTGGCAACATTGGGCTTATTATGCCACGGTGATCGGCGATGGCCATGATCTGCATGCGAGTTTCTGTGATGGGCAATCGGTTTTTTACTGCCACAGTTTAGGAAAGTGGGCGCTTTATGTTGAATAGTCTTAACATAAAATCTCAAACTTAAACGCGAGTCGATGAACAAATGAAAATCATTTTTATCAAATAATCATTAAGTTAGCTCAAGGTTCAAAGGTAAATTTTATTGCTTTTATTGTCCCCCTTAATGACAATGGGCCAAGATTTCAGTTCGAATGCCAAAGAGGATTTACTATGCTGTCAGCAACCATGATCGAAAAGTTGAATGAACAAATTAATATGGAGTTCTTCTCCTCCAATTTATACCTGCAAATGAGCGCATGGTGTGAAGATCAAGGCTTTGAAGGCGCAGCTAAGTTTATGCGTGAACATGCGGACGAAGAAATGGGCCATATGCGTCGCCTGTTTACTTATGTGAGTGAAACCGGTGGCCTGCCATTGTTAGGTGCGATTGAGGCGCCGCAGTCACAGTTTTCATCCTTACTGGCCTTGTTCGAGTTGACCTATGAGCACGAGCAGTTAATCACTCGCCAAATTAATGCGTTAGCCCATGCCGCATTTTCTAATCAAGATTATTCCACTTTCAACTTCCTGCAATGGTATGTGGCCGAGCAGCATGAAGAAGAAAAGCTGTTTAAGTCGATTGTCGATAAGATCCGTTTAGTGGGTGAAGATGGTAAAGCGTTGTTCTTTATTGATAAAGATCTGGCTAAATTGGCCTCTAAGGGCGGCGAAAGCATTATGAATGGCCAAAGCCAGCCACAGGCTTAAGTCCGTTTTATTCGCCACAAAAAAGCAGCCTAGTCTGCTTTTTTGCTATGAGTGCTTAGCTTTCTATCATCTTAGATATTCACACAACTATCCTGATAATCATGGTGAATATGCTTGATATACAGCAGCGGCGTGACCTCATCGAATGGCAGCGGTTTTGAGATTAAATAGCCCTGGGCGAAATGACAGCCTAGGTCCCGCAGGAAATGCCACTGGGCCTCGGTTTCTATGCCTTCGGCAACGAGCTCCATTTCAAGGCTTTGGCCCATCATCACTATCGCTTTAACTAAGTTTGCATTCGAGTTGTTATCGAGGGCATTTTCCACAAAACTGCGGTCGATTTTGATGACAGAAATAGGGAATTTTTTCAAATAACTCAATGAGGAATAACCTGTCCCAAAATCATCGATATAGATTTGCGAGCCTAAGTGGCGAATGGATTCTAGGGTGCTTAAGCAGTGGCTCGCATCGCCCATCAACATGCTTTCGGTGATCTCAATATGCACATTGCGCGGGTTCACATGGTGGCGGTTAAAGCATTCCTGCAGCACTTGGTCAAAGCCCATGCCGCGGGTGTTGATACATTGACGGCTGGAAACATTAATGGCGACATTGATATTTAAGCCGCTTTTCTGCCACTGCCTGAGGTCGTGCATCGCTTGGTTGAGTACCCACTCGCCCATAGGTTCTATAAGCCCAGTCTCTTCGGCGATAGTGATAAATTGATCCGGTGGTATCAGGCCAAAATCAGGATCTTGCCAGCGGATAAGCGCCTCAACACTGCACACTTGGCCGGTTTTCATATCGACTATAGGTTGATAATGCAGGGTAAATTCATTTTGTGCTACGGCGCGTCGCAGGCGTTGTTCCAGTTCCATGCGAGCATACATGGTTTGATTCATACCTGCGGTAAAGTATTTGAAGGTGTTTCGGCCGGCATCTTTGGCTTGATACATGGCCATTTCAGTATTGCGGGTGAGGGAGCTTACGTCGAGACCATCTTCGGGGTACACACCAATACCGAAACTGGCGGAGATCTGGATCTCCCGTTCGTTCAGTATAAAAGGCGCGGATAGGGTTTCAATGATGCGGCTGGCCATATGTTCGATGGCGAGTTCGTTCGTTAGGCGTGGCAATATGAGGACAAATTCATCCCCACCGATACGGGCGATAAAATCGGTTTTACCCGCAATTTCCTCTAGGCGTTTAGCTACATCGAGTAGCAACAGGTCGCCAGTGGCATGGCCCTGTACATCATTAATATATTTAAATTGATCTAAGTCGATCAGCAGAATAGCCAGCTTACGTGAGTCGTGCTGTGCTACATGGATTTCATGCTGCAGACGTTCATTAAAAAGTTTGCGGTTAGGTAGGCCTGTAAGGCTATCGAAGTTAGCCTGATACCAAAGATCCTGTTCATATTGTTTACGTTTACTGATATCCATAAATAAACCAATATGTTGGATTATCTGCCCCTGCTCATTGCGCACCACAGTTATCGCCAGATACTCGGGGTAGACTTGGCCATCCTTGCGTTTATTCCAGATTTCTCCCTCCCACTTACCTTCCTGTTCTAGGGCCTCCCACATAGCGGTGTAGAAATGCTGGGTATGGCGTTTAGAGCTTAGGAGTGAGGGGCTGCGTCCCTTCACGTCTTCTAAGGTGTAACCCGTGATCTGGCTAAATGCGGGGTTGACCATTTCGATATGATTATCCGCATCCGTCACCATTATGCCTTCGGCTGAATAATTGAATACGGCGGCGGCACGATTGAGCGCATGGTTAGCCTTTTGGCGCTCGCTAATCATCAGGTTCATGGCGCGGGCCATGCGGCCGAGTTCATCCGAACCTGAAACATTGATATTGATGTTGAGCTGAGGATCGGCCGCCATCTGCTGCATGTTATTGGCAATTTTTGTGATTTTATCGATAAAGCTGCGAATAATCTTACGCCCTAGCCAGAGTGTGATAGTGGCGGTAAACAAGGCGGAAAAGAGGTATAAACCGAGAAGCGTCAGGGCTTGGTTTTGCTGAGTTTCACTCTGCTGCGCCATGGACTCAGTGATCTCATTACCTATGGCGTGCAGTTTATTGATGCGATCCGTTGTCAGTGACCACCAATCTTTGCTGCTGACCGGATGGGGTGGCATTAACAGTTTGTCTATGGCCCCACTCAGATTGGTGTCGTTCACATGGGCGAGGGCGGCGATCTCTTCGCGGGCAAGCCTTTGAGGTTGCAACTGTTGTAGCTTAGACATATCAAATTGGAATTGGTGAATGCTGTCTTCGATAACATTGACCGTGGGGATTAAGCTTGGCTGGTTGCGGGTCTCATGCTTTAGCTCATCCAGATTAAGCTGAATGATAGCCAAGGCCCGATTGAATTTATCCAGTGAGTTAGCATCGCCCTTGAGCAAATAGTTCTGATAACTATCGATCAAACCGCCATAGCCTAAATGGGCATTGATATTTTGCACTAAAGTGCTAACACGGTTCTGCTGTTCAATCTGTTGATTAATATTGAGTATTTGTAAGTTTTCTGGAGAAGCTTGTATTTGGCGGATCAGTGATTGTCTATCTGAAATCGAGGCATTGCTGGCGTGCAAAATGGCTTGGCCATATTCGTACATTATCGTGCTTATGCTGCGGTAATCATCGATGCTCAATGAGCTTGATAACAGCATACTGTTAATGGCGCTGCGCTCTTTGACGGCAAGCTCCTGCACCATCAGGAGATTTAATAAATCGGCATAGGCGCGGGATTGGTTAATATCATTGGTTTGCAGTTGTAGCTGCTGGATCAGTTGCAGGAGTTGGGCATTAAGCTGATTGTATAAGTTGCTGAAAACCTGAGGATACTGTTTCAATACATCCTGGTGGGCTGGTATGAGTTTGTGGCTCGATAGCCGTAGTGCGTCGAGCCGCTCCTGCAGCCGCGCTGAACTCAATGGATTGTTATCTAAGACGGTAATTAAATCGTTTAAAGACGGCCCATTGAGCAATTCATCCAATGCTTTAGCCGTGCTCTGTTGCTGTTGCAGTAACTCTGATTGATTCTGGGAGCTGGCCGTTTGATTAGTCGGGACACTTAGGCCGTATTCTTTATGGAGTTGATAGAGGAGTTCAGTAATCTGTGTTGTTGTTTGTATGGCTAGATGATTGTGAGTGGCGGCGCGATATTCCTGCGCAAGAACAAACATATGTGTTAGCACAAACAGGCTCATCATCAGCAAGGGCAATAGTGAAAACAGAATGAGTTTCTGCTTCAGACTGAGGTGATGTAGCGTGGATGGCATGCAAACTTACTCCTACTCCATTTGCCTGGCGGGAGACATAAAAAAAATCAAGGCGTTCGCCTTGATACGGTATTAAGTTGTAAAAGACCAGATACTGACGGTGGATATTTAACATAGACAAAGACGTGCCGCGATCTCTAGTTTATGGATATCTAATCTAGGTCACGAAATTAAGCGATTTGTTATATATATATCTAAGATATTATTTTTACTTATGTATTTTCCCTACCAAACAAAATAGCCCTTTGTCTGTGATATTGAGCGATATTTGAGCGTTGCATGTTTTCTTATGGGATTCGGAGTCAGTTTGGGCGGCAAAACCAATAAAAAAGACGCTGGCGGTGGCAAGCGTCTTTGGGGATAACGGCTGTATAGCATTGCCTCTTATGGGCGATGGAGACTTAGCCTACATTGGCTAATAACGACTTACGGTAAACCACGATATCTTCGATCGTCAGCACAGGCATATTATGCAGTGCACCAAAGGCAATGATCTCGGGTAAACGCGCCATAGTGCCATCGGGATTAGTGACTTCACATAATACGCCCGCTGGCTTGAGTCCGGCCAGTTGCATTAAATCGATAGTGCCTTCGGTATGGCCGCGGCGAGTTAACACGCCACCGGGCTGGGCACGTAGCGGGTACACATGGCCTGGGCGGGCTAAATCACAGGGTTTTGCATTATCGGCAATGGCGGTTTTAATGGTGGTGACTCGGTCGGCCGCTGAAACGCCAGTGGTGACGCCTACTTTGGCTTCAATACTCACAGTAAAGGCGGTGCCATATTGGCTCGAGTTGTTTTCCACCATAGGCGGCAGCTCGAGGGCTTTGACTTTATCGTCGGGTAAACATAGACACACGATACCGCTGCATTCGCGGATTAACATGGCCATTTGGGCATTGGTCAGTGACTCGGCGGCAAAAATTAAGTCGCCTTCGTTTTCTCTATCTTCGTCATCGACAACCAACACACCTTGGCCTTGGCGTAGGGCATTAAGACCCGCTTCAACGCGTTCGATAGCAGTACCAAAAGGAGCAAGTAAAGACTGATTCATGGTTAATATCCTTAAAAATACGACATTGGAATATCCAGAATCAGGGCGTGCAGAAATACAGCTCAGGCGCATTAAAACATGGCTTTGCTGTAGCAATAGCACCGCACCAAAGGGCGACGTTATTGCAAAATATGAGGCTAACACGGCGCGATAGTTAAAAACGCTATGGTTAAGAAAGCATTCTTAGTTTCACGGCGTGTTGTCTTACATTCTCTTCCATCCGGACTCAGCACCGTTGCCATAAAAGCAAACAGTCCATTACCGTCGGCTCTGGAATATTGGGTATTTAGTCAAGCCCAAGTCACCAGATCTGCTGACCCCGAAAGTGTTTTCGGGCGCTCGCGGGCTTTTGATAAGGCTCAGTAATATCATCACTTAACCAGTACCAATTTACCGCCGGTGGGGAGTTTCACCCCGCCCTGAGAATTTGTTTTAAGGCTGTTTAGGCCCAAAAACGCCGTTATGTTGCGCCTATTTAGTGGTGATGGCAATAAAATCGCGCCTTAAATTGGGTAATGTTTGCGCAAGCGCACAACTGGCAAAGATCTTTAAGCGAGCATAACCTTTAGGAGACTCGCAACTATAGGTAGCTTGGGTATATCATACTCAGCATATTCACTTATTGGCTTGCCATCGTCACCTACGATGGTGTTTGAACGTCACAAGGACGTATAAATGCGCTCTCTGCTGCTTACTTTAGGTCTCGCTATGCTATTACCCGGTTGCTCCACTCCAAAAGGGCAAGTCTCTGCGCCCGTTGCGGAAAAAATTCCCCATGTGATGACCTTACATGGCGTGACCCGTACCGACGATTATTATTGGATGCGCGACGATAAACGCCAAGATCCCAAAGTGTTAGCGCACCTTAACGCCGAAAATCGCTACACTGAGGCCTATTTTAAACCGCTCAAACCACTGCAGGATGGACTGTTTAAAGAGCTGACCGAGCGTTTGCTCGCCGATGAGTCCAGCGTGCCATACCAATGGCATCAACATAGTTATTACCACAGATATCAAGAGGGTAGCGAATATCCACTGATCAGCCGAAAGGGCGCCGATGGGATTGAGCAACTGATGCTCGATGTGAACGAGCGCGCCAAGGGCCATGAATTTTATGGTTTAGGCGGCGCCAGTGTCAGCCCGGATGAAACTATGTTGGCCTTTGGTGAGGATCTGTTAAGTCGCCGGGTATATCAGATCTATTTTAAAGACTTAGCCTCTGGCGACATGATCACCGATGTGCTTGAAAACACAGAGGGCCGAGTGGTTTGGGCTAACGATAATCGCCATGTGTTTTATATTGCCAAGGATCTGCAAACCCTGCTGGGCTATCAAGTGTACCGCCACGAGCTAGGCACGCCACAGTCCCGTGATGTGCTGGTATATGAGGAGCAGGATGACTCATTTTATATTGCCCTTGGCAAAACCTTAGATGAATCGCAAATTGTGCTATTCCACGAGAACACCACCACCAGTGAAGTGTCAGTGCTCGATGCCAATGATGCGCTAAGTCTGTTTAAACCCGTATTACCACGGGAAGAAGGCCACGAATACAGCATCTCTAAACTGGGTGACAGCTATTACATTTTGACCAACTGGCAGGCGACTAACTTCCGTTTGATGAAGGTAGCGGTAAAAGATGCCGCCGATAAATCCAAATGGCAGGAAGTGGTTGCCCATAATCCCAATGCGCGGATTGAAGACCAATTAGTGCTTAAGGATCATCTGATCATTCAGACCCGTGAAAATGGGCTAAGTCGGATCAAAGTGATGCCGCTCAATGGCCAAAAGCCCTTTGAGCTGAGTTTTGACGAACCCGCCTATGTGCTCGGTTTAGATGTTAATTCCCAGCAAGATAGCGACAAGTTACGCATTTTTTACTCTAGCCTTACCACGCCAGAGGCTGTGTACGAGTACCATTTAAATAATCCCGATAGACGGGATTTGCTCAAGCAGGATCAAGTGTTAGGCGGTTTCGATGCCAGTGCGTACAAAGCCGAACGCTTATTTATCACCGTCCGTGATGGCGCCAAGGTGCCAGTGTCTTTGGTGTATCGCAAAGATAAATTCAAGAAAGACGGCACCAACCCTCTGTACCAATATGGTTATGGTTCATATGGTTACACGGTAGAGCCTGACTTTTCGTCGTCGGTTATCAGTCTGCTCGACCGCGGCTTTGTTTATGCTATCGCCCATGTGCGCGGTAGCGAAATGTTAGGTCGCCCTTGGTACGATGCGGGTAAACTACTGAATAAACAGAATACCTTTAATGACTTTATTGATGTCACTACGGCGTTAACCGAGCAAGGTTATGGCGATAAAAATAAAGTGGTTGCCGCTGGCGGCAGTGCGGGTGGCCTATTAATGGGCGCGATTGCCAATATGGCACCGGAGAAGTATTTTGCCATTGCGGCCCATGTGCCCTTTGTGGATGTAGTGACGACCATGCTCGATGAGTCGATTCCGCTGACTACCAACGAGTATGACGAATGGGGCAATCCCAATGAGAAGACCTATTTTGACTATATGCTCAGCTACTCGCCCTATGACAATGTCGCCGACCATGAGTATCCCCATCTGTTAGTAACCACGGGTCTGCATGATTCGCAGGTGCAGTATTTCGAACCCGCTAAATGGGTGGCGAAACTGCGCGAAGTGCAGAATAAGTGGTACAAGCTGGACGATAAGGTGTTGTTATTCGACGTCGATATGGATGCCGGCCACGGTGGTAAGAGTGGCCGTTATCGCCAGTATCAAGACACTGCCCAGGAATATGCCTTCTTCTTAAGTCTGTTAGGCATAACTAAGTAGGCGCCAACGGGTGACCGATTTAGTTGTTGAGACTGCAAATCCACATCACTTGGCTAGCCTTGAGCAAGGGGCTAGCCAAGATCAAGCTGTTACTTCGGACCAAGGCGCGACGTCAGAGATAGAACAAGTCTCGATGTGGTATCTGTACCTTATCCGCTGCGCCAATGGCCACTTGTACACTGGTATCACCACAGATGTCGTACGCCGGTTTAACGAGCATCAATCAAGCAGCCCCAAAGCAGCAAAGTACTTGCGCGGCAAAGGTCCATTAACCCTAATGTATCAAGAACAAGTCGGCACCCGCAGCGATGCCCTCAAGCGAGAGATCGCAGTTAAAAAGTTAAGCCGCAGTCAAAAGCTCGCTTTGATAGCGTTAGGTATGATGGCGGGGAACGATTAAGCTCTGCCATTTCAGTGACACGCCGTGAATATGTCCCTATAGGCTCGACCGTGACATCCATGTCACGGACGGTCACTTCCATGTCAGTGCTTAATCCCGTTAACCACTGAGTATCTTGTGAGCCTGCTCATATCCAGATTTAACAGTGGGTGCCTACATAAACACGTTGATGCTAAACAGTAAACGCTTTACAAAGGATTTGAACAAGATTTAGACTAAGCGCGGTTATTTTAAACTTTGCGTAATTAATTATGTCGTTTCTAAGATGAGAAATGCACTGTGATTACTTATTGTTAATGAGACCTTGATTGAGTTATTCAGAAAGTCTAACTGTAAAATTGGAGCTAGGGATGGATGCGGTAAAGAAAAATATAATAATTAACTCTTTAGAAAAAAGAATCCCATGGAATATTTTACGAATAATAGGCTCCACTGCCAAACTTGATTTTGCTAGAGGGTTGGCCGCAACAGCACAAAGATGGCGTGAATATGAACTGAATGATGTTACTGCAGACTCTTTTTTTAAGTTAGATAAGTTCTATAAGGAACAATTTCTATATTTTAATAAAACAGTATCAATAGATGAAGTTGAACCGGAAAGCTTTGAGTTTATATATAATCATGCAAGAAAAATAAAGCCTGTAGTTGATGAAGTTGTAATAAATTATCCATACATTGATGAAAATACTGACTCATTACTGAGTGCTCTTCCTCAGCTAACTCATGTGTCAGAGGATGCTGACGGTATTAATTTTGTTTACGCATCAGTGAAAAGTATGGTTGAAACATTTTCAATTAATGTCTCAACTTTAAAAGATGCAGAACTTTTAGGGACGTTAGAAGGTGTTTTTGATATAAGAGCAAAAAGAAGAATAACAAGGCGTTATTATGATTCAGTTTATTTAAGGAGATCTGACTCTACCATTGAACTAAAGTTAGATACATCTTCTTATTTATCTAAGGAAGATACTGATAATTCTTTTAGTATGCTTAGAGAAGAATTCTATAAAGATTTAAGAAAAGTAGTAAGTTTAGAATCTAAAAAATTCAATCGGTGTAACTTTTTTACTTTAATTCCTGCTGTTTATCATAAACACCAAGACCGTGCATGTGAACTTGGGTTTTGTGTTGGTGACGTAATACATCATGAAAGATTAAGATTGGGTCAACATGACTTGAGGCAGCAATTATTCCATAAAGCAGGTGTGGAAAAAGTTTCTGATATTTCTTTATTTAGAATTGCAGTAAAAAAGATTAATTCAATAGGTTCAGTGAACTATCATTCTGAATTATACTTTCCCGGAGTTTCAAAAATGACTGGCGATGCATTTCCATATCTTAGCCATGTTATATTATCTGAATGCTGCTCTAAGAATGATTATGATTACTTTATTCAATCCATAAAGGATTGTAAATTATCTTATTTTAAAAGTGATGTTTAAATGTACTTTAGTCAAATAGAAGCATTGATAAAGAATGACTGGAGAGATGATGACTCTCTAGAAATTGCCTTGCTTGTTTTTGAGTATTTTAAAAAGCGTGCAGAGAATAAAGATTATAGTAATGTAGGGTTCCATCAGATTCAACATGAAATCATTAGGGCTGGAGTTAATCATAGTGATTATGAGAGTAAAATTAGAATAATAATAAATTATATGTTGGATAAACATATTGAATTCTTGAAAGTGATTTATTGTCTTGTAGTCGATGATGTATGGCATCCATTAAGTGTCGATGAGTTACTAGATGCGAAACTACATGGCTCAATTGTGCATCCTAGTACGGGGGAGTTGATTTTTGACTATGAAAATAAGGTTTGCATCTTATTTTCGATTAATGAATCTCATCAGTTAGATATTGAGGTTGATATAGAATGAATGGCCTTGAAAATATGACGTTGGCGCAGGTTGAGAACGGTAGTTTGAGCTATTTTCTTCCTAATTGTACTTTGGGGCTTCAGCGTGATTTATATGGGAAAGATTATGATACATTTATAAAGAGTATAGATGAAACATTAGATTTAATAATAAATAGAATTGATATGCATCCTCATTTAAGAGCTCGAGATACTGAAGATAGAACTACATTAGAGATTGTAAATGCGTTCAGGTTTACAGGGATCACTGCAGAGCAAGATGCGTACTATAATGGAAATTGTGATTTTTCAATAAACTTTAGAGATAATTATGTTTGGCTTGGTGAAGCAAAGTTGGACACTAGTAATACGCATATTATGGAGGGGTTTAGGCAACTTGTTGATAGATATGCGACTGGATCAAAAGTTCAGAAAGAAGGTGCGTTAATTATATATTGTCGCTCATCAAGTCCAGCAGTTGTTCTTAGTAATTGGAGAGCTTACCTCAAGGGTAAAGAAAATGAACACTCTGAATATAGTATTAATTTTCAGGAAGAAATATTATTCAGTGGTGCGCGCCATTTTTATACAACCCATAAGCATAAAAGTTCTGGGCAGGTATTTAAGGTTAAACACATAACAGTATCCCTTCATGATGTTGCTTCTGACAAAAGCGCTAAAACAAGAAAGAAATGTAATCGTAGTTGCTCTACAGGGCGGGATTAAGCTTTGTTAAATCTCTTAACCAAAGAAAATCTCGCTCCTAAAATCGCCATTCCATGCAGCCTTTCTCATCTTGGTTGGTTTGCTGGCTTTTAGCGGATGTTGCTCTAAAAGGTTCAGCACGATACGACGAAATAACGCCATCTTCTTCGCGTTTTCACGGTCACCAATTCTTGAACAGTCTTCCCTAAATGTTACGTCAAGCACCCAGTGTTGCTGGTTCTCGATGTGCCAATGCTGACGCACCGCTTTGGCTGCAAGTTCGACGTCTAAAGGTAAGGAACTTAAGTAATAATCCGTATTAATGGTTGTAACACCTTTATGTGTTCGTTGACGTTCAACTGCTATGAGCGACTTGGCTGATGGCCACTTTTTCGCGAGCGCCTGCGGCAGCTTTGCTGGGACTTGAAACGTCATGCGACGCTCCTTACGGCCATGCCCCTTGTCATCCTCTTCGATACTCAATATGTCGACGCCGTCGTTATCCCAGTGAGGTTGGAACTGCATTTCTATGGCCTGCCTAAGTAGAGGTTGATTGCCTTTGACCTGAACAACATAGTCGCCTTTAGCTTTGATGATTTGTTGAAGCGTTTCCCGCTGGCAGTGAAGTGCATCAAAGGTTACAACAGCATCTTTAATGTCTAACATGTGCAACAGCGCTTGAACCGTTGCGATTTCGTTACCTTTGGTCTGTGTATCTTGCTGATACAGCACAATTCCTTGTTCTGTATCAAAGGCCGAGATGAGGTGAAGCGCATTTTTAGCGCCATGCTGATTAACAGCACCCCGCAAGGTTTTTCCATCGATAGCGATCAAAGGCTTAGATGATGCTTCTCTTACGCGATTAACCCAACTAAAGAGTGTCAACACCAGTATTTCGCTATCGATGACTTTAATGATCCGAGCAATAGAATGTCGAGTAGGGATCCCGTTATCAAAATTTCGATGTTTACGCAGCCAAGATAGATTCTCTTTGCCGAATTCTTCGATAGCTTGCCAGCCATCGCAACCTGAAGCGATAGCGGCTAAAACGAGAAAAATAATATCAACTAAATCATGGTTTAGATTGATGTGAGAGCGAGGGTCTTCGATGAGTTTCAAGTGTTCAAATAAGGACATGGATTAGGCTCAGTAGAATAACATGCCCGATCAGATCATGCAGATACGAAGAAGTTCCCTACTGTTAACAAAGTATGATCCCGCCCTGTAGTTGCTCTATATGTTGTACACAAACTGATTAAGAATAATTAAATTTAGAATTAAAGTCAGGTCAGGCATTGCTCGGTTATCAATGGTTGCACCCAATCAAGCATTGTTGCACCAGTGACCTTCTAAAACATGGATGTTTTAGTAGAGCCTACAGGGACGCGATTTTTAAAGCATGAGTACGGCGAGTCACTGGTGTAGCTCATATAAGAGCGTGCGAAAGCCTGCGGCAGGCAATTAGGGAGTACTATAGCCAGAAGCCATGATGCCACCAATTAGCCCCTCTAACCATTACCGAAACTATTGGTTTACCGAGACACTTATCGCGACATTTTGCTTAGAAAATTAAATAGGTAAAGCGTTACCAAAGGCTTACCTGAATTGAGCCTGAGAAAGTCTCAGACGCAAAAAAATGCCACTACAAGGGGTTAGTGGCATAAAGTGCATAAGATTGTCCATGGAACGGTAACGCTAAAAAGGGTGGGTAGAAGACTGACATTTTGGTTGGGAACCGTTGCAACATCAGTCTCTACGCCGGGAAGAAGGTCAATACTCGGGTTATTTCATGCTCACTGGACCGTCGATTTTATCGAATGTCACATCGCCGGAGCCCGCCGCTAAGATACTCAAACCTTTAGTGTTAATAACATTAATATCACCTGAACCATCTGTGATACTGACGGTATTTTGTACATTGGCGACTGCAATTTCGCCCGAACCATCGTCGATAGTGATATTGCCTTTGATATCAGTCACTGTGATAGCACCTGAGCCGTCGGTAATCGCTAAATTGCCATTGAGTTGAGTGACTTCAATTGCGCCCGAGCCATCGTCGATGCTGACATTATTGCCACCGTGGATAACCAGTTCGCCTGAGCCATCCTTCACCTTGATATCGGCGGTCATCTTATTGATCAAAATCGCACCCGAACCATCGTCAATATCCAGCGCTAATCCTGCAGGCACTTGCAGCTTAAGATCGATATAGGGTGAGTAGTTATTGAAGCTTTCCTGCTCAAAATCGGCCTTGAGCATGGCTTTATTGGCCTTTTTCTCAAGGGTGAGAATCACTTTGCTATCGTCATTGCTATAGATATCAGCCACTAACTTAATTTGGGTAAGGCCCTCAACACCGATAATTTCAAGGCTGCCTGCACCTGTTTCGGCAATCAGCTCCTCTATATCTTGGCTCTCGAGCACTAACTCGCGTTGCTGGTGATCTAAATCCGGCATGCCGGCGGCGTTCACATTGATAATGCAGCCCGTGAGTGACACACCAACGGTAAAGACGGCGATAAATCCGAGGGTGAAGATAAAGGGACGTAGTGACATTATATTCTTCCTTGTTTTCGACACTCGATGACCGACTGAGTGCAGAACTGATTGCGATTAACTTTATGTGAGCAGAGATTGCACATCCTATGCCAATTTTAAAATATTTTAATAATCAATGTTTTGCTTTAAATGCGTCCGGTTTAGCTTAAGCGGACATGTCCGCCGAATGAGTGATTTACCCACAGATTAGTGAAATTGCTTATTTATTAGGTTAGTGTGAGCCCTATCAACCCCGCTGGACTCAAAGCATAAAAGGAAGGCTGCCAATGGATTATTTAACAACCAATAAGATAGCTTGGGATGCACGCACTCGAGTGCATTTAACCTCTGATTTTTATGATGTTGAAGGCTTTCTGGGCGGCAAAACATCCCTAACGGAAATCGAGCTTAACGAGCTTGCGGTGACGGGCAAAAGTCTACTGCATCTGCAATGTCATTTTGGCTTAGATACCCTGTCGTGGGCGCGAATGGGCGCTAAAGTGATTGGGGTTGATTTATCCGAAGTGGCGATTGCTGAGGCGCGCAAGTTGGCGCAGCAGACGCAGTTGTCCGCCGAGTTTATCTGTAGCGATGTCTACAGCGTTGCGGGCAAGGTTGAGCCGCAAGATATTGTTTTTACCTCCTATGGTGCCATTGTGTGGTTACCGGATTTAATGCTTTGGGCGCAGACCATTGCGGCTTGTTTAAAGCCCGGCGGACAGTTTTATATGGCCGAGTTTCACCCGGCGCAGCAGTTGTTCGATGGCTATAGCTATTTTAATCGGGGTGAGCCAGATATAGAGCAGGAAGGGACTTATACCGAAAATGCCGGTGATGAGCAGCAAACCTTGATGTGCTGGTCGCACAGTCTGTCTGAAGTGATCAATGCATTATTGCAGGCGGGTTTAGTGTTGGAGTGTTTCCACGAATTTGATTTCAGCCCCTATAACTGCTTCGAAGGACTCGAAGCGCAAGCCGATGGCCGTTATGTGCTAACACACCAAGGGCAGCATGTGCCCTTGGTGTATAGCATCAGTGCGCGTAAGCCTGCTTGCGGGGATTAACGGCTACGGTAGACCGGATACTTAAGATATTGATTATCGTAGTAAGGACTGCGTTCATAGAACCAGCGTAAGCGCGCCTCGGGATCGGCTGCAAACTCTGGGTTTTCCAGCGCCTTATTAAACTCAACCTGCAATTTAGGATCGTCGCTAAGCATCTTGGCGGCCAGAGGCTCTATCGCATAGTCCTCAATATATTCGGTGCGGGTAAAGATAGGGTTGAAGAAGCCCCATTGCAGCAAGGAATCTGGCGATTGTGGCTCAAGCAGTAAAATTGCCAGATCGCCTAAGGGTTGCTCTGTGCTGATTTTGACTGTGCCCGCGGGCAAGGTGGTGATCACTTTGGCCAGTGTCGAGTCGGCCTTAACCGTGAGTCGCCCCTCGAATGCCTTAGTATTAAACACCGGATTGCTTAAGGCGTATTGTTGCAGCTTAAGCTCTGTGGGTTTGCTTAAACGAGTCATACGAATGCCGTGCAGATTGAGACGCTCGATGGCCTGTGTCCACTCAGCAGGAATATAGTAGGCACTCGGGCGAGTGACTTTAATATCCGGCACAGTTTCGGCCATCACAGGCAGGTTAGGGTACAGCTTAGGTTCGCCCGTCCAACGTACAACGTCGGTGCCACTAATTGGACTTTTCTCAAGTGTGTAGTCTATGCCTTTAAAATCCCAACCCTTAGCCAGTGGCGCCGATTTCCACGTTAATGTGATCAGCGGCGAGGCGCGGTATTTATCCTCTTGAATTGCACTCTTTAACTTAGTGGCTTGAGTGCCAACGGTTTTCAGGGTTTGCTCTAGCATCACATAGGTGCCAAGTACGCGTTGCTTAAAGGGTTTTAAGCTGTGGTTTTCAATCAAAATAGTGGGCAGATGGCGGGCATCACCATAACCATTAGAGAAGCGCGGGCTAGGGTTCCACAGTGACATGCCCTTAGTGATATCGGTATTGTCGACGGCGAAGATCAGCTGGCCGGGAATATGACCCTGCTCGGTTAATGCCGCTTCTACTGCTGGGCGATAGCTATTTTCGAGCCAGCGGAAACTGGCGGGACTCAAGCCTTGGGCGAGGTTGTAGCCGAAGGTGATATCGTATTGGTAATCTATACCGTCGGTCACATGCACATCGATATACAGATCCGGCTGCCACACATTAATTGCCCGCAGCATATGCTGCATTTCTAGGGTGTCGGCCTTAGCATAGTCGCGGTTAAGGTTGAGGTTATTGGCATTGGTGCGCCAGCCCATATTCACTGGGCCTCGTTGGTTTACGCGATTAAATTCGCCGCTGCGTTCATGGGCATCGACACTAAACATTGGTACAAACAACAGGTTGGCTTTTTCGAGCAGATCGCTTTTGTCGCCTTTAACTATATCCCGCAGTAGCATCATGCCGGCATCTTTACCGTCGATCTCGCCGGCATGAATACCTGCCTGTACTAACACCGTTGGCTTAGTGTTTTGTTTAAGACGCGCCGATTCGTTTATGCCTTCGCTACTGGCGACATACATCCAAATATCGCGGCCTTGAGGGCTCTTGCCGAGGCTCACTTTCTGCAATTTAGTGGTTTCGGCCGCCAATCGGTCGAGCCAGGCGATGGTATCGTCATAGCTTGGGCTTTCGATGCCATTGCTTTGCTCGAAGGGGGTTGCCCATTCGTGATCTGCGCTGAGTAATAGGGCTTCGCTGCCACCGTGCCAAGTGATGCTTGGCGGTAAAATGGCATCATTTACAAAGGTATTGGCGCGAGTCGGGGTTGCGACCACATTGGCTGCTGCTTCGGGAGCGGCTTCGGTTGTCGGTGCTGTGGCGCTGTTATCTACACTGGCTTCAACCACTGGGGTTTGCACGGCTTCGGTTTTCGTAACCTCGGCGCTAGCAACTTCAGTTTTAGTTGCCTCGGTTTGAGTAGCTTCATTATTCGCGGCTAAGGCTAAATGGGGAGTCAATAATGATCCTGCCGATAAGCAGGCGATTGCGACAACGGAAGGGGAAAACAAGCGCATGAAAAGAGTCCATATATCGAATTTTTATTAGGGCGGTATCTTTTCATTAAACCCCCAGCAAGCGCAAGGGCTGCCAAGGGTTTATCTTGGTTCGCGAGAGTGATTTTTAGCCGTAATTCCCCGTGGTAACGGCTTATGAACGCTTAGTAGTTTTGTGTAACACGGTTTGTCCGCTGTAGGCGACTTCGATAATGGCTATATCGGCATAAAGCGCCTCGACGGCGATGGCGAGTTGATAGATAAGCCAGCCATATCCTGTGAGTGCGAATCCCTGTGCCACCTCGTTTGCGACAGTGGCTGAGGCTTGCATTGGAGTTGCCAAGGTGAGTTGTAATCTCTGTTGCAGCTCCTGCTCTAACGCTGGCGGCAAGGTGGGTAAAGAAGGGTTTTTACCCGCCACAAATTCGCCAAGTCGCTGCAGATACGCCGTAAGCTCGGCGGCGACTCTATTGATTTGATGGTAGGCCTCTTTATCGGCCTCCTGCCAGCGGCTTAAGGGCAAGAGTTCGAGCAGGGTGATCAGTCGAACCTGTTTATTGACTAATTCCGCGAGCAGCACTTTGTGCTTTTTCAGGGTTTGGCTTTCCCACTCGAGGGAGAAAAACAGTTTCTTTTGGGTTAATACCGCCTTCATGGCCGCTTCGAGTTCGGCGCGAAAATCTAAGTCATGGTTGGCTGGCGCCTGTAAATGCTGAGTGAGCACCTTGGCCATACTGTTAATGGCATTGGCGAGCTGACTGCGCCAGTCCTGTTTGGCTTTAATTGGGAAGATAAATAGCGACACCAAAATCGCGATAATACAGCCGAGCAGAATATTGGCCGTGCGCCACAGCGCCTCAGAGGTATCATGGTTGGCATCGCCAACAACGATAATGATGGTAAATCCCGCGACTAAATAGGCGTAGCTATAACGCCCCGCCGAGATAAAGCAAATCAGCGTCACCCCTAAAATCAGCAACCCCATCATTAGCCAATAACTGTCGATGGTTGCCACTAACATCACGCCGTAAGCCGAGCCTAAACAAGTGCCTACCGCTCGTTGCAGGGATTTTTCAATCGCGCCGCCTACCTGCGGCAGACTCATCATAATGATCACTATAGTCACCATGCTCCAAATAAAATGCGGCGGCGACCAAATGGCATTGATGGTCACGGCAATCAGTAGAGCAAGGCCGAGTTTTAGGGCATGGATGGCGCGAAAGTGGCGATAGATATAGTCGGCAAAGGGGCTTGCGGGGGCAAAAACAGACATAGTGCAAAACTCCTTTGGACATTAGCGCTAAGTGATTATCGCAGAAACACGGCGCCTAGGAGTGGCTCGTGGGATAAAGAAATACGAATTGCGAGGCCAAGCCGTTCGAGCTTAGCCTAAGGTGACGCCAAGATCACATTAAGGTTTTGGAGGTCGAGTCAATCGCTGCGATAAGAGCAAACGTAGCGCATAAAAAAAGGCTTGAATAAGCAAGCCTATTCAAGCCTAGGTATATACCTTAGTATTCAACCAGTTAGTGCGAGGTTTGCTCAGCGGTATATTTATCCATAATCGCGGCGCAGGCCGCATCGCCCGTGATATTAAGCGCGGTGCGGATCATGTCAAATACCCTGTCTAAGGCGAATAATAGCGGTAAACCATCGATAGGAATGCCAGCCGCGAGCAGCACGGCGACCACTAAAAATGATGGGCCAGGTACGCCCGCTTGGCCAATGGCGCCTAAGGTTGAAGTAAAGATAATCGCCGCATAGGCGGTCATTGATAGGTCAACGTTGTACATTTGCGCGAAGAACATGGCGACCAAACCATAATAAATCGCGTTGCCGCTCATATTGATAGTTGCACCTAAGGGCAGTACAAAGGCGGTGGTTGCCTTAGAGATCTTAAGATCTTCTTCACAGGTTTCCATATTCACCGGCAGAGTCGCCATGGAGGATGCGGTCGATAATGCCATTACCTGCGGTTTCTTCATCGCCGAAATAAATTGCCGCGCCGATACTTTAGAGAATAACTGCACCACCAATGGGAAGAACAGAAAGCCGTAGATCATAATCGCGGCCACAAACACGGCAAATAACTTAAACACGACTTCTAGCGCGTCGAAGCCAAAGGTGCCGACGGAATCGGCCATTAAACCAAACACACCGATTGGTGCGATGATCATCACGCAGTTGATCATCCACACAAAGGCGTCGACGACGGTATTTAACGCCGCCATGATGGGCTTAGCGCCATCGCCTTTAACCTTAGTCAGCGCGATACCAAAGAAAATACTAAATACCAGTATTTGAAGGATATTTCCGCCGTTTAGTGACTCAAACACATTGGTTGGGATCATACCGATAAAGGTATCCATCACCCCGGGTAGTGCGCCATGATCCTTAGTCACTTCCATTAAGTCTGCGCCACTGTGGGCGGTAAAATCGACCCCAGCACCCGGCTGAAATAGATTACCCATCACCAAGGCAAGCACCACGGCAAAGCCTGAGGTCACAATAAAGAAGCCAAAAGTGCCGACGCCAATCTTACCCGCCGATGGACTATCGCCTAAACTCGCTGCGCCGCTGATGATAGAAACCAAGACGAGAGGTATCACTAGCATCTTGATTAAATGGATAAAAATGGTGCCAAGTGGTGCGAAGATACTCGCACTTTCGCCCATGATAAAACCCACCAGTGCACCAATAATCATGGCTATAACCACTTGCACACCAATGTTGCCTAATAAATTCTTGCTTTTCATGCTTGCGTAACTCCCCCGACACGCTTTTTTTGGGCGCCTAAGGTATCACAGTTGCATCGACTGTATTTGTGAAACATCACTAACCTTGGCTTGAAAATAATCAAAATCTAAATCAGGTTAGCGTTAAATGATAAAATGTCAAAAAATGACTATAAAAAATATCGATAATTCATTTCTGGCGGTTTTTTTAGTGCGTAATTTATTGAATTGTGATTTTTGTCGGGAGCAAGGGCCTTCAGGTAAGTACTAAAAGTGCGTTGGGTTATCAAGTGTTGCCTTGGTTTTATTTTGGTAAACAGTAATCGATTTAAATTATGAATCCAAATGCGAATTGTTTGCATTATTTAAGTCGATGTGTAAAATCGTCACAATTTTTTACATATGTTTACAAATAATAACCATTTGGGGGAAGGCAATGAAAAAAACACTACTCGCTAGCGCGCTATTGGGCCTCTTGACTAGCCATCAAGCGCTCGCCACAGATGAAACACAAGAACTGCGTAAAGTGATTGAGCAACAACAACAAGTACTGCAGGATCTTGAAAAACGCTTAGAAGAAACTGAAAAACGAGTAGAAAAAACCGCCGATGCCGTTGAAGAAACTGGCTCAAGCAAGAGTGCAACGACCATTGGGGGTTATGGCGAACTGCACTACAACAACATCTCAGACAACATTAAAGACACTGACAAAAAAGAGTTCGATTTTCATCGTTTTGTGTTGTTCTTTGGCCATGAATTTACTGAAAAGACCCGTTTTTTCTCTGAGCTAGAAGTGGAACATGCATTGGCTGGCGAAGGTAAAAAGGGTGAAGTTGAGATAGAACAAGCCTATATCGAACACGATTTCAACCAGAGCTTCACGGGTAAAGCGGGTCTGTTCCTGATGCCAGTTGGTATCATCAACGAAACCCACGAGCCACCGGTATTTTACGGTGTTGAGCGTAATCCAGTTGAAGCAAACATCATCCCTGCGACTTGGTGGGAAGCGGGTTTAGCGTTAAATATTAAAGCGGCACCTGGCCTTGCATTTGATACCGCAGTGACGAGTGGTCTTGCCGTTGCCACAACGGGTGACAAAGCATTTGATATTCGTAGCGGTCGCCAAAAAGTGTCTAACGCTAATGGTGAAGATTTAGCCTATACCGCCCGAGTGAAATACACCGCAGTGCCAGGTTTAGAGTTGGCCGCTTCTGCACAATATCAATCGGATTTAACTCAAGGAGCTGCGGGTGTCGATACGGCATCGGCAACCTTGTTAACTGCGCACGCTATCTACAGCATTCAAAACTTCACCATTAAAGCACTTTATGCTCAATGGGATATCGATGGCGAAGAGGCAGAAGTCCTGGGGAAAGATAAGCAACAGGGCTATTACATTGAGCCTTCGTATCGTTTCAACGAAAGCTTTGGTGTCTTCGCCCGCTACAATGCGTGGGATAACAAGGCAGGCAATGATGCTGACACCGAAATCACCCAAACCAACATTGGTGTGAATTACTGGTTACATGAAAACGTGGTCTTTAAAGCCGATTATGAAACCCAAGGTGGTGCTAAAGACGCCGACGGTTTCAACTTAGGTGTGGGTTACCAGTTCTAAGCTTTGTTTCTCACTCGAATAAAGTCACACACCTGCAGATGTGTGACTTTATTCATTATCTTTGAAGGTGATTATGGGCACATTTTTCGCGGCACTGACAAAGGCGAGCCAGCGCCTTGGCAGATCATTGATGAGCAGCCTAGGGATATTATTACTCGCGGTATGCCCTTTGCGGCTGAGCGCCGTCGAATACCAAAGTGCCGATGCCTTTATTCAACAGGCATTTAATGGCAATAAAGGCACAACTAAAGTCTTTTGGGTTGACGATCATGCCAAACAGGTTATTGAATCGATACTTGCTCATAGTTTCAATAAGATGCGCATTCGTTATTGGCAGCAAGACAATGAAACCGTGTGGATTTTAGATGAAATAGGCAAAGAAGCACCAATCACTGTCGGGATCCATATTAAAGACCACGCCATAGTCAGGACTAAAGTATTGGTTTACCGTGAAAGCCGCGGCGATGAAGTTCGCCATGATTTCTTTACGGATCAATTCAAATCAGCCAAACTCGACGACCAAACACAACTCGATCAGCATATTGACGGTATTACCGGCGCCACCCTGTCGGTCAGAGCCTTGACGAAACTGTCTCGTATTGCTTTGTGGCTCGATAACTATGTTACAAAAGCCGAAGCCGAACAGAGTCAATAATAGTCAACTAGCCAGACGTAAAATGTAACTATGACTCGAAAGCATAAATCACAATCGATACAGACTATTAGCTACAAACTTGCCCGCGCGCTTCGCCCTTGGCACCGTAGATTGGGTATCTTAAGCTGTCTATTTATCCTATTGCTCGTGGTGACGGGTGTCGCCATCAATCACAGCCAGGCACTACGGCTTAATAAATCCCCAGTGCAACAAACTTGGTTGTTGGATTATTACGGGATTGCGACGCCCCATCATATTGCCCAATTTGGCAGTGAAGCCCAGCCGCTATTTATCACAGATAACCGACTCTGGTTGGGGCGTGAGCCCATACTCGAGGCTCAAAGCCAATTAATTAGTGCGGTGTTTTTACCTAATCTGTTGATAGCTATTGATAATAATCAACTTTATCTATTTGATAGCCAAGGGCACTTACAGGAAACTCAAAATAGCAGCACGGGTTTACCTGAGGGTTTAGAGGCCTTAGCCGTAGAGTCTTTACCCCTCGATGCAGCCCACACCGAAACAGTCAATCGCGTTTGGCTTAAAACCACTGCAGGCTATTTTCGAGCCGACGAAAATCTTATCGAGTGGATCCCAGAACAGCCATTAGCGCCGCTGCAGTGGGTCATCTCTGCAGAGCCTGTGGACGCAGATATGATTCAATACGCCCGCAGCGCGAACCTCAACTGGGAAAGGGTGATGCTAGATTTGCACAGCGGCCGCTTATTTGGCGCCTATGCCGTGTGGCTATGGGATATTTTCGGGCTAGCGTTATTGCTGGTATCCCTAAGCGGCCTTTGGCTGTGGATAAAGCAAATCAAATCTAAGCGATAAACTTGTTTACTCAGCCAAGCCGCCGCGTAGACCAGCTGTTATGGCTGAATTGAGATGCCGCAAACAAAAAAGGCCAGCTACTGGAGCTGGCCTAGAAACTGTCAACCTATCTTAGGATGGAACACCTAAGATGCTGCGCCACAATTATCTAAGTGTGACAAATTCCTCTGCACCCGTTGGGTGAATGGCGACAACGGCATCGAAGTCGGCTTTGGTCGCGCCCATTTTGAGTGCGACTCCAAAGCCTTGGAGGATCTCATCCATTCCAAAACCAATACCATGAATACCGACGACTTTTTCGTCCTTGTCTGCGCAAACTAACTTCATCTTACAGGCTTGGCGATGGCTGGTGACGGCCGTGTACATTGAGGTAAAGGTAGAGGAGTACACTTTAACGTTATCATCGCCATATTGGCTACGCGCCTCGGGTTCGGTCAGGCCCATAGTGCCGATAGGTGGATGGCTAAACACGACCGTTGGGATCAAGCTGTAATCCATTTTGGCATTTGTCATGCCGTTGAATAAACGCTCGGATAACAAACGGCCCGCTTTAACTGCGACAGGGGTGAGTTCTACGCCGCCCGCCATAATATCGCCGACACAGTAAATCCCTTTGTGGGTGGTATTTTGCTGCTCGTCCGTGATGACATAACCTTTGCTATCTAATTGAACGTCAGTGTTTTCTAAGCCGATATTGCCAGTGGCGGGTGAGCGGCCAATGGCCCAGATCAGACAATCGACAGTGACGCTCTCGCCATTCTCTAGGCTTAATGTCAGGCTGTTATCGGCATTTTTGACCACTGCTTTTGGCACGCTATGGGTGTGCAATGTTGGGCCTTCGGTGGCCATGGCATCGACTAGGGCGTCGATAAGCATAGGGTCGAAGTTGCGCAGCGGTGCATGCTTACGCACAAATAAGTGGGTTTCGCTGCCAAGGGCGTGTAACACACCAGCGACTTCGACCGCGATATAGCCAGCGCCAACAACGGCAACACGTTTAGGTTGTTCACGCAGGGCGAAGAAACCATCGGAGTCGATACCATATTCGGCACCGGGAATATTCGGAATAGTCGGCGCGCCGCCAGTGGCGATCAATATATGATCGGCGGTGTAGTGCTCGCCGTTAACTTCAATGGTATTGCCATCCACAAAGCGGCCATAACCATTGAGCAGAGTCACTTTATTGTTAGTAAAACCACGGCCGTAGGCATCGTGAATACGACCAATATAGGCTTCGCGGCTGTTGACTAAGGTATTCCAATCAAACTTATTTACAGTAACGTCGAAGCCATAATCCTTAGCGTAAAGGTGCATAGCTTCGGCGATATGGGCGCCATACCACATGACTTTTTTCGGTACACAGCCTACGTTTACGCAGGTGCCACCCACGTGTTTAGCTTCGATAAGCAACACCTTAGCGCCACGCATTGCGGCGCGGTTGGCCGAGGCGATACCACCGCTGCCTGCGCCTAGGCAGATATAGTCAAAATGTTGAGCCATGAGTTTCTCCGTCTTACTTCAAGGGTGAGATGCTGTAACTGCAGAAAGCCATTGTAGGGTGGATTGTGCTCACAGACCAGCCTATTGCATGGGTTATCGTTTGGGTTAAATCATTTAGCGGCGATACTGGCAGCGGGAGTGATCGTCTCGATTTGGTCCTTCGGCACCACATTTTAAGCATTGCCATTCCTGTTGGCGGGCGCTGAGTTCATCGGCGTGATATTGGCTGGCGTTATCCTGCTTGCTACGCATTTGGGCTTCTAACTGAGACATACGTTGGTCAAGCCAGCGGCAGTTAGGGTTATTTGCGACCTGTTCACGGCTGGCAAGCTGTTGTTTACGAGTGAGTTTCTTCGTTTTAGCCGATTTAGTTGTTTTTTTAGTCGCTTGGGTTTTGGAGGGTTCTGCCGGGGTAATAGTGGGCGCCGAATACTCGAACGCACTCTGCGGCTCGCTGGGAATAGCAATCGGCTTCCCCTCACTGTCGAGCAGCGTTCCTAAGGGCAAAGGCTCGGCCTGCGCCGGTTGTGGCAAAGACACTAAACCGGGGTCGGGTGCCTGACGTGCATTGGCTGAATTTGTTAAAGGTATAAAAAGTATGGCAAGAACCATAAATGCAGTGCGGGTGAAGTATAAGTGATGCGCTAACATTCCCTGTTCCTCGGCATTAAAGGGGTGAAGATGAAGGTCGCTCCGTCGACGTTTTCAGTGTAGTTAGTGGGTTGGATTTTGCCAAATTCAGCCTAATCCTGATATTAGGATCAGCTTGAGCCGGACTTAGAAGGTCATCGAAAAGTGAATGCCGGCATAGGTTTGGTCCTGTGAGCCCAAATCGCCATTGGCCGCGGCTTCTTGTTCAATATCATCCTGGGCAATGCTATGGCTAATATGCCCGCTGACACTCATATTGGGCAGCAGTTGGTAGGCGGCCTCTAGGCCAAATTGTAGGTTGTTTCGGCCGTTGTGCGCTTCTGTTCGATATTTAAAATCAAATCCTTGGGTGATATATGGAGTAAGAGTGAATTGCTCAGTGATATTCCAGTAACTGTGTAAACTCGCCTCGATTAAGTAACCCGCAGCCTCGGTGGAATAGACATAACTCACTGAGGGTACAAGCCATGGTGTGGCCGTGTACGCAAGCTCGGTAAAAAATTCGTTATCTTGGCAGCGGATGCTGCTGTAACCTTCAATGCGTTGATATCCCAGATTGGCTTCTAGGTTGTCAGTCAAATTCAAGCGATATTCGAGGCCGATATTCCACTCTGTGTAGGCTTGGCTATCGCCGCGGCCGACTAAGGCATAGGTGGTTAGATTGCCATATTGGACCGAGGCGTTTAGCCAATAGATGCCACCCTGTGATAAATTATTTCGCCCTTGGGAGATGTATTTACTGTCCCAGCCTAAATCCAAATTTATTGCCCAAGGCTCAATAGGTTGAGTCTGCAATGTGGCACTCGAAACGCTCTCTTTTTGGGATAGGCTTTCATTCGCGCTTGAGGTTTGGCTAAGAAATAACAGACCTAAGGTGCAGAGTGTGCGAGTGATGGAGTTGACTGAGCTGGTGGTCATAGGTTTGCCAATCAGGCTAACGATGTGGATTTGGTGCCGATATTAACGTTGGTGAAGCCAATTGTTAATGAGAATGGATCTAATTTGCGATCAATTCATCAAGATTCACTTAGTAAATTAACTGTAAAGATTAATTGCGATCTGGCTCACTTTTTTCGGAGATGATTCTGGATAGGTGACGAGCCGAAGGCGGCAATCGGTTTTCTTGCCTTGATAAATGCGTGATCAGCCCTTATTTATTAGCTACACAGATTGTAGAGGAATCATTATGAGCAACCCTTTGCTTAACGGCGCAACATTACCGCTTTTTTCACAGATAAAACCTGAACATATTCAAGTTGCCGTTGAGCATGCCCTTGCTCAGTGCCGCGCTAAGATTGATGAAGTGCTGCAACACCAAGGTCCCTACACTTGGGAAAATTTAGTCGCGCCACTCGAACAGGTCGACGACGAATTGAGCCAAATTTGGTCGCCTGTTTCCCATATGAATTCAGTGACTAGCACAGATGAATGGCGCGCCGCCCACGATGCTTGTTTGCCGCTATTATCGGAATACGGCACTTACGTTGGTCAACATCAAGGGTTATACGAGGCCTACAAATCCCTGCGTGCATCGGATGAGTTTGCACACTTGAGCCAAGCCCAGCAGAAGGTGATTGAACACAGTCTGCGCGATTTTGAACTCTCGGGCATTGGCTTAGACGATGCGCAAAAAATGCGTTATGGCGAAATCGTAAAGCGCCTCTCTGAACTCACCAGTGGTTTTTCGAATCAATTACTGGATGCGACCCAAGCCTGGACTAAATTGATCACGGATGAAGCCGAGCTTGCGGGCTTGCCAGAGTCTGCCAAAGCCGCCGCTAAGGCGATGGCCGAGGCCCGTGAGTTGGACGGTTGGTTATTTACCTTAGACTTCCCCTCTTATTTACCCGTGATGACCTACAGTGAAAACCGTGAGTTAAGAGAAGAGTGTTATCGCGCCTTCGTGACTCGCGCCTCGGATCAAGGCCCCAATGCCGGCGAGTTCGATAACAGCCCGCTGATGGACGAGATCCTCGCGCTGCGCCACGAACTAGCATTGTTACTGAGTTTTGATAGCTTTGCCGAAAAATCCCTCGCCACCAAAATGGCCGAAACGCCAGCGCAGGTGATGGCTTTCTTAAATGAATTAGCGCTTCGATCTAAAGATCAAGCCAAGGCGGAATTGGCGGAGTTAAGGGCCTTTGCCGAGGCGCAATACGGGGTCACTGAAATGGCCTCTTGGGACTTAAGTTTCTACGCCGAGAAGTTGCAGCATCATAAGTATGAGATTTCGCAGGAAATTTTGCGCCCCTACTTCCCTGAAGATAAAGTGCTCTCGGGCTTGTTCTACACAGTATCGCGTTTATTCGGCCTTAAAATTGTCGAGCAAAAAGACTTTGACCGTTGGCATAAAGACGTACGTTTCTTCGAGATTTTCGACGAAACCGGTGAACATAGGGGCAGCTTCTACCTCGACTTATATGCCCGCACGGGTAAACGTGGTGGCGCTTGGATGGATGACTGCCGTGTGCGCCGTCAAACTGCCCATGGATTACAAAAGCCTGTGGCCTATTTGACCTGTAATTTTAATGGCCCAGTCGATGGTAAACCTGCGCTGTTCACCCATGATGAAGTCACGACCCTGTTCCACGAGTTTGGCCATGGTATCCACCATATGCTGACCAAAATCGATGTTGCTGGCGTGTCGGGGATCAATGGTGTGCCTTGGGATGCGGTTGAATTACCAAGTCAATTTATGGAGAACTGGTGCTGGCAGGAAGAAGCCTTAGCCGAAATTTCTGGTCACTTCGAAACCGGCGAACCATTACCAAAAGCTTTGTTAGATAAGATGTTGGCGGCGAAAAACTTCCAATCGGGCATGATGATGTTGCGCCAACTCGAGTTTTCGCTGTTTGATTTTAGAATGCACCATGAATACGACCCCGCAAAAGGCGCGCGTATTCAAGAAACCTTAGACGAAGTGCGTCGTCAGGTGGCCGTATTAACGCCCCCGGACTTTAACCGTTTTCAACATGGCTTTGCCCACATTTTTGCGGGCGGTTATGCCGCGGGTTACTACAGTTACAAATGGGCCGAAGTGCTGTCGGCGGATGCGTTTTCCCGCTTCGAGGAGGAAGGGATTTTCAACCCTGAAACGGGTCGTCGCTTCCTGCACAATATCCTCGAAATGGGTGGCTCGGCCGAACCTATGGACTTGTTTAAACAGTTTATGGGACGCGAGCCGAATATCGATGCCTTGTTAAGACATTCAGGCATTGCGGCATAGACTTTATACGTAAGTAATTGCGATAAAAGATAAACTTGCCCATCTTAACGGGCTGGTTATCTCAGAACAATGAGCTTAGTTGAACGATAAAAAGACGCCTTATGGCGTCTTTTTTGTGATCTGATTCACGCTTGCCCTGTGGTATGACCTCTGTTAGCCTGTGGCTCTTATTTTAAGGGCGACTGGTTATGAATCTGTATTTTCGTTTGTTTTGGTTATTATTTTGGCGTACGCGCCATTGTCGTAAGATCGATTTTCTAGGGACAAGTCGTATCACTTATCGTGCTTTACCGAGTGATTGCGATATCAATTTCCATCTGACTAATTCCCGCTATCCCGCATTTATGGATTTGGCGCGAACCTATATGTTGGCCGAGATGGGTCTGCTAAAACGTTTCTTAAAGTTAAAGTGGATGCCGATAGTTAACGCCGCCGAATTTACCTATATTCGTGATATCAAGCCGTTAAAAACCTTTGAGATTGAAACCAAAGTCGTCGGTTGGGATGAAAAATATTTCTATATCGAACAGCGTTTTGTGAGCGAGCGTGGCCTGCATTGTATTGTGCATGTGCGCGGTGTGTTTGTGTGCCAAGGTAAGCAAGTACCGCTCGATGTGTTAGTGAAAGAAGCGGGTTATACCGATCCTGCCCCCGAATTGCCGCCAGAAGTGCTGAAGTGGAAAGCATTTTTGCAATTGAAGAAAGAGCGCAATATGTGATGCGACTGGAGCATAGCTTAGGCTAAGGAATGCTCCTCAAGCCTGTATCTTCCTCCATCTCTGCGAGTAGCACTTCCTCAAGCACTAACATCCACGCACCACGCAGTTGCGCTTGCTGCCAGTAACGGACTAATTCATCTAATTCCAATAAATTCAAATGTTTAAAACTATAACTTAAACAGGGGATGAGCGCGCAGTCGGCTAAGGTAAAACTATCGCCACAGACCCAATGGTTTTGAGCTAAATGGGTATCTAAGCGTTTAAATTGTGTGAGCATTTGCTTTTCAATTTGTTTGATTTCAAATTCCCGTTTTTCGTCGGAATGTTTTAATTTTTCTAATTGAAACAATTGATTACTTATGTCGCCATCGATAATTCTATCGAATAGTCTCACCTGCAGATTGCGCTGTGATTCCTGCGGGAGAAGCTGAGTACCGTGGGTAAAATGCCTGTCTAAATACTCGATAATAATGCTGGATTCAGGAATTAATGCGCCATCTTGTGTTTTAAGCAGGGGCAATTTAGCCGGGGGATAAAAATGCTGAAATGCTTTTCTCGGCAATGGGTCGCGTAAGTCAGTGATACGTGGATAGAAATTCGCTTGTTTTTCATAGAGTGCGATCAGCACTTTCTGTGAATAACGCGATAATGGATGATAAAAAAGCTCCATAGACACCAACTCCAACTCCAGCATTTTACTGACTTTACGCCTTAACTTTAGTCGCAATTAACGCGCTTGCTGTAAGAGTTTTCCTAAAAAATGCAGGAATAAATACAATTTTTCGCGGTAAAGCCAAATGATCCATCAAGGGTAAAAATCGGTATTATTAACAACAGATCAAAAGTGTCGGGATTAAATCATTTTAAAGGTAATAATATGAGCCAGTTAGAGCGTTTTTCATCCATTTATGCCAGAGCCAGTGAGCGTAAAGGCGGGCCTGCGGGACTCGAAGCCTTGTTATCTGGTTGCCAGTCCGATGATGAAATTCGCCAGTATCGGGATGCTGAATTATTGTCAGCGATGAGTCGGCAGGTGTTTCAAAGTGGCTTTGTATGGCGGGTGGTTGTTAATAAATGGCCTGAGTATGAAAAATCATTCTTTGGGTTCGAACCGCATAAAGTGTTGATGTTATCCCCTGAACAAATTCAAGCGCGGGCGAGTGATGCGAAGCTGATCCGTCATTTAAAAAAGACCCAAGCCATTTATGACAACGCCTTAATGATCCACGATGTTGCTCAGGAACATGGCAGCTTAGCGCAGCTGATCGCCGCTTGGCCGACTCAGGATATTATCGGCTTATGGGCACTGTTAAAGAAACGCGGCACCCGACTGGGCGGCAACACTGGTCCTTATTTTCTGCGGGCTATTGGCAAAGATACCTTCTTGTTAACCGATGATGTGCAAGGTTATTTTAAAACTCACAAGTTAGTCGATGCGGGCTTTACGTCGCAGACTGCGCTTAAACAAGTGCAAGCCGTTTTTAATCAGTGGCAACAGGAATCGGGTCGCTGTTTAGCCGACATCAGTCGTATTTTGGCTTGCAGCGTGGGGGATAATCGTATTTAGGATTTTAGTTTGAGTTTATGGTCGATATTGATTGTGCTGGCTTGGTAACGGAGATCAAAATTCAGCCCGTAGAATACGTTACTCAGACCTAAGTTCCAGTGTCCCTAACCTTCACCCCTTAAGTCTTGATAATCATCATCTCATGATTATTTCAAATGATTGGGAGTTGTTAGCGCACCGTTATCGTAAAAATAACTTGCGAATAGCCGTGATGCTTGGAATGAACCCTTCACGAAAATATGCGAATGAATATGAACAAATGCCTTTAAGCGAGGAATGATTCGCTTTGTAAGCAATATTTGTCATTAAAGAAGTGTTATTTGTGGGAATATGGGTTTCATTTAATGGGGCATAAAAGCCAGATTCAAGTTTGCCCTAAATTGGGCTTACCACTAAAATGGCGGGTTCGAAGGTTTTAGTGCAAATCATATGCGTGATTGCTTGTGAAACTCTTATCGAAACAGGCAAATAAACTCATGTTTGTCGTCGTTTGAAGGTTATCGATAAGCATTTTTACCGGGTCACGAGCTAAATGGAGCAAATTTGCAACATTTTCGCTATAGAGTCGGCAGTTAATATGCTTTAGATTCTATATTTCTAACAACCTTTGCCATTGTTTACATACTGTTTAAATGGAATAACAACGGATTGAATTTTGTATGACTCGAAGGGTAAATCTTTTCATTAGTTTACACTTTAGTTGGCTAATCTTCCTTGTTGATCCCAATAGGGTATGCGATAAATAACGGATTTGATTTTAGTTATTATTACGGCCATATCTGCACAAATAAGTGTGTTGATATGTAGGTCGTTCATCTTTGAAGGAGTTCTCATGCGGCAGACAATTAAACTTGCCTCAGTTATAAGCGTGGCGTTATGGATGGCAGCTTGCAGTCCCCAAGAGGAAAAAGCCCATGCAGGCGCTGGGTCGCAGAGCATGGAAGTGGGAATTCTGAATGTTGTCGCTAAGCCGCAGGTGATCCAAGTAGAGTTACCTGGGCGGAGTAAGGCTTTCCTCGAGGCAGAGGTTCGCCCACAGGTGAGTGGCATTATCACTAAGCGTAGCTTTGTTGAAGGCGGAACTGTTAAACAGGGTGAGTCATTGTATCAAATTGATTCTGCTACCTATAAAGCCGCACTCGTGAGTGCTAATGCGGATTTAGCAAGAGCGAATGCGAGTTTAGCATCGGCCAAGGCTAAGGCGTCCCGTTACCAGCAACTGGTGAAAACTAACGCTATCAGTCAGCAGGACTTCGACGAAGCCGAAGCGGCTTATAAAGAAGCGCTGGCGAGTGTGACTGTGGCAGAAGCGGCAATCAATACGGCGAAAATCAATCTGCAATATACCGAAGTATTGGCGCCTATTTCCGGTCGTATTGGTAAGTCGAGTGTGACAGCCGGTGCATTGGTAACGGCAAATCAGAGCCAGACCTTGGCCACGATTCAACAACTTGATCCCATCAATGTGGATATCGCCCAATCGAGCGCCCAGTTATTGCGCCTTAAAGCCAAGTTAAAACAGGGCAAGTTACAGGCAGGGGATAACGCCGATGTGCAGTTATTACTCGAGGACGGTTCTATTTATGCTTACCCAGGCAAGCTGCAATTTGCTGAGGTGAGCGTCGATGAAAATACCGGTTCGGTGATCCTGCGTGCCGAGTTCCCTAACCCTGAAGGTATCCTATTACCGGGTATGTATGTCCGCGCTATGTTAAATGCGGGGACAGATCCCCAGGCAATTATGATCCCGCAAAAAGCGGTTACCCGTAACTCTAAGGGTGATGCTGTGGCTATGGTTGTTAATGATCAAGGGCTAGTAGAAGCGAGAACTGTGACTACTGCGGAAGTGATCAATAATCAGTGGCGCATTACCGCGGGTCTTGCTGAGGGGGATAAGTTGATTGTGGAAGGATTGCAAAAAATCCGTCCAGGTGCGCCTGTAACCCCAAAAGTTATTTCTGAAACGCAAGCACAATAGGGCATAGCTATGGCACGTTTTTTTATTGATCGCCCCATCTTTGCGTGGGTGATCGCCTTAATTATTATGCTGGCAGGGGTGTTATCTATCCTTGGGTTACCAGTATCCCAGTATCCGAGCATTGCGCCACCGACAGTGGTGATCAGTGCTAACTACCCTGGTGCATCCGCTAAGATTGTTGAAGACTCAGTGACACAGGTGATTGAGCAGCGCATGAAGGGGATTGACCATTTACGTTATATCGCCTCTACCAGTGATAGTTTTGGTAATGCTGAAATCACTTTGACCTTCAATGCCGAAGCCGATCCAGATATTGCTCAGGTACAAGTACAGAACAAATTGCAGGGTGCAATGACCCTGTTACCCCAGGAAGTTCAGGCTCAAGGGGTGAACGTTAACAAGTCCAGTTCTGGCTTCTTAATGGTATTAGGCTTTGTGTCTAGCGATGGTTCATTGGATAAAAACGACATTGCGGATTACGTTGGTTCTAATGTTCAAGACCCAATGAGCCGTGTGCCTGGTGTGGGTGAAATCCAATTATTTGGTGCGCAGTATGCGATGCGCATATGGTTAGATCCGTTAAAACTCACCCAATACAACCTGACTAGCATAGATGTTATCTCTGCCATTCGTTCGCAAAACGCGCAGGTGTCGGCGGGACAATTAGGCGGCACTCCATCGATTCAAGGCCAGGAACTGAATGCGACGGTATCGGCGCAGAGTCGCTTACAAACGCCGGAAGAGTTTCGCAAGATTATCCTTAAATCGGATACATCGGGTGCAAACGTATTCTTAGGTGATGTGGCTCGTGTCGAGTTAGGTTCTGAAAGTTATGCGGTTGTTTCGCTATACAATGGTAAACCTGCAACAGGTTTAGCGATTAAATTAGCAACAGGTGCAAACGCCCTCGATACGGCGGAAGCAGTACGGGCAAAAATTGATGAGATGCAACCCTTCTTCCCCCAGGGCTTAGAAGTTGTTTATCCTTACGATACAACGCCTTTCGTGGAGCAATCGATTGAGGGCGTGGTGCACACTCTGCTTGAGGCAATCGTGCTGGTGTTTGTCATCATGTACCTGTTCCTGCAGAACTTCCGTGCAACCTTGATCCCGACGATTGCCGTACCTGTGGTACTGCTGGGGACGTTTGCGATTCTGTCTTTAGCGGGTTTCTCGATTAACACACTCACCATGTTCGCTATGGTACTCGCCATCGGTTTGTTGGTGGACGATGCGATTGTGGTGGTGGAAAACGTCGAGCGGGTTATGTCCGAGGAGGGCTTGAGTCCACTCGAGGCGACGCGTAAGTCAATGGATCAAATTACCGGCGCCTTGGTGGGTATCGGCTTGACGCTGTCGGCCGTATTCGTGCCTATGGCCTTTATGTCGGGTTCAACCGGGGTGATTTACCGTCAGTTCTCTATCACTATTGTGTCTGCAATGGCGCTATCGGTACTGGTGGCCTTGATTTTAACCCCAGCACTCTGTGCGACTATGTTAAAACCCCTCAAGAAGGGCCATGGCCATATTGAAACGGGTTTCTTTGGTTGGTTTAACCGTAGTTTTGATAGGCTGACCAGCCGTTATGAGGCTAGCGTTGCAGGGATCATTAAGCGCAGCTTTAGGGTGATGATGATTTATGTGGTGCTTGTCATTGCCGTGGGTTGGATCTTTATTCGTATGCCTACCGCATTCTTACCCGATGAAGACCAAGGTATTTTATTTACTCAGGCTATTTTGCCGACCAACTCAACCCAAGAAAGCACATTGAAAGTGTTAGAGAAAGTCTCTGATCACTTTATGGCTGAGGAAGGCGTGAGATCGGTATTTAGCGTGGCGGGCTTCAGTTTTGCCGGTCAAGGGCAAAACATGGGTATCGCGTTCGTGGGCTTGAAGGACTGGTCTGAGCGTGAAGCGCCAGGCATGGACGTGCAGTCCATTGCGGGCCGTGCTATGGGCGTATTTAGCCAGATGAAGGAAGCGTTTGTGTTTGCCTTCGTACCGCCAGCGGTAATCGAGTTAGGTACGGCGAACGGTTTTGACATGTATCTACAGGATAAAAACGGTCAAGGTCACGACAAGTTACTCGCAGCGCGTAATCAAATGCTCGGCATGGCGGCACAAAATCCCAACCTAGTGGGTGTTCGCCCTAACGGTCAGGAAGATGCGCCAATTTATCAATTACATGTTGATCATGCGAAGTTGAGCGCACTCGGTGTTGAAATTGCTAACGTGAACAGCGTATTAGCAACGGCTTGGGGTGGTTCCTATGTGAACGACTTTATCGACCGTGGCCGCGTGAAGAAAGTGTATGTGCAAGGTGATGCCCAGTATCGTATGCAACCGGGGGACTTAGACTCTTGGTATGTGCGTAACAATAAGGGTGACATGGTGCCATTCTCTGCCTTCGCCACTGGGGCGTGGGAATATGGTTCTCCCCGTTTAGAGCGTTTCAACGGCTTGCCTGCCATGAACATTCAAGGGGCAACTGCGCCAGGATTTAGTACCGGTGCGGCCATGACCATTATGGAAGACTTAGCTAAGCAGCTTCCCCCTGGTTTTGGTGTCGAGTGGAACGGCTTATCGTACGAAGAGCGCCTATCGGGTAACCAAGCGCCTGCCTTATATGCCCTGTCGATCTTAGTGGTCTTCTTGGTGCTGGCAGCACTGTATGAGAGTTGGTCTGTGCCATTTGCGGTTGTGCTCGTGGTTCCACTTGGGATTATCGGTGCCTTAATTGCCATGAATGGACGCGGCCTGCCTAACGACGTGTTCTTCCAAGTGGGTCTATTAACCACTGTGGGCTTAGCGACTAAGAATGCCATCTTGATCGTGGAATTCGCCAAAGAGTACTACGAGAAAGGTTCGGGCTTGATTGAGGCGACTCTGCATGCGGTGCGTGTGCGTTTACGCCCCATTTTGATGACGTCCCTCGCCTTTGGTTTAGGTGTGGTTCCCTTAGCCATCAGTACGGGCGTAGGCTCAGGTAGCCAAAACGCCATAGGTACAGGCGTGCTCGGCGGCATGATGAGTTCGACATTCTTAGGTATCTTCTTCGTACCGCTGTTCTTCGTGATCGTAGAGCGCATCTTTAGTAAGCGAGAGCGCAAAGCGAAAGAACAAAAGTAGACATCGGCGGAATAAGCTAAATCCTATTAAATCTAAGCCCTACAAATGTAGGGCTTTTTTATGTCTATTATCGTTATTAGGATGGATAGCTGCCTAAGTTAAGTTGGGCATATTAATGAACGATGATAACTATCAGGAGAAAAGTGATGACTGCACAAAAAATAGCTATGCATGATAAGTTAGCCAAATTAGAGAAGTCTCTTGCTAGGGGTAAATGGTATTTCATTTTAGTGATTGGCGTGCTGTATTGGGGCTGTATGACTTCACTTTTGGTTGCGGGAATCAATTACGTTATTTCTGATACGCCATTTTGGGATGCTCTAAAATTGGCACTGTATATTTACCCTGCAAGTGGCATGCTATTTGGCTGGACTCTTTGGCTGCAGTTAAATCACAGAAGAGATAAACTGCGCGCCAAATATCAATCATAATCAGTGTAGTACTGTCAGTTTTGGAGTGAAATGGTGTCATCTATGGCAAGTCTGGCGACCAAGCAACTTATCGTGGGAATGATATGCCACACCATAGCGCTGGGAATATTGGCCTATGGCGTATATGCATTTTATTGGCAGATGTTAGTGCCGCCAGAATTAACCCGCAGCGTTGCCGTAGCCGTGTTTTTTATGGGGATGGGACTCGAACCTAAGATGTTTTTCACGCCACTCAACCAAGTCGTATTGCAGGCCGAGGAGAAGACGATAAGGGCAAAAGTGCAGGGCTTAGTATTTAATTTCGGCGTTTTTCTGTTTATCTGTAGCTTTTTAATGGAATGGTTATATGACTGAGGCTAGCAATCAGTAAAAAAAATGGACTCTCGAGGAGTCCAGTATTCACGAGCAAAATTCGGTTGCTCTAATGTTGTGCAAGCTAACAATAAACGACCTTTGCTGTATCGGAGCTGAATATCGAGGGATTTCTATCCCTTAGCGGCTTATTTAGCTTAATCCCTAGACTGTTAATGCTCTGACCAGCGCTGGGAATGTCATTATTTCATTGCCTTACTTCCCGCTTTAGATGAAATTTTTGCCTATTTATGGTTAGCTGTAGCCATTAAAAACAACAATAAGCACTAAGGATGGAAGATGGACAAACTGTTATTGGGATTAGCGCTGATTTTTATCGTGACCTATCTTTGGTACGTCAGCCTAGTCAAAAAGCGCAATACCGCCCTTGAGGCGTTATCGGGTATCGATGTGCAGCTCGCTAAGCGTGCCGATCTGGTGCCCAATATCCTTAAAATCGCCAAACGATTTATGGATCATGAAAAGTCATTACTCACAGAGATCACTGAGCTGCGCGCGCAATTCACCCGCAGTTACAACAAAACTGACCCTAGCGCCGTCAAAGATCATATCGCCCAAGCCGAGCAACTGAACAGTAAAATGGGCGCGCTGATGGTCAGTGTGGAAAATTACCCCGAACTTAAATCCGACATTACTATGTTAGAGGCGATGCAAACCTACAACGAGGTTGAAGCCCATATTTCCGCCGCGAGACGTTTTTACAACTCGGCCGTTGCTGAGCTGAATACGGCGGTTGAAATTTTTCCTGGGTCGATAATTGCTTCCATGGCGAGCATTAAAGTGATGCCATTTTATGAGGTGGATGAGGCTTCCAAGGCGCCTATTGATGCCGCTGATTATCTCTAAATCCCCAACTTTTTGTGGTGGGGTCATGCCCTCAAAAAGGGCAATATAGATGAATATATTGTCCTTTCTCCTAGGTCGTCCGATTAAAGCTCAGCGGCAGCCCTCTGCATTGTCTGCGGACCCCGCCGACTTACCGCAATTAGAAGCCTATTATCAGACGCACCTTGCCCCCATAGCCATGGGATATGAAACAAAGCGGGTCGCTTGCCTCAAGGCTACCCGTAAACGCTTATATTTGAGTTTGTTGATTGTCTTAGGTCTTGTGTTATTGGCTGTGGTGGGGTGGAGTCGCGGCCTTGTTCTGTTTCCTCTGCCGCTGCTGGCGTTATTGGGCCTAAGCCTATGGAGCTTTGCTCCCACTCGACAATTTAAACGTCAGGTGCAGCAGGATATTTACCCCATCATGTTTAAGTATTTTGGCGATGACTTTATCTATAACCGCGAGATGCGTGTCGATATGAATCGGCTCGCGGCGGCGAAAGTCTTACCCAATTACGACAAAGCGAGTTTTGGTGACTATATTCACGGCCAATATAAAGGAGTAGAACTGATCGTCAATGAGCTTACTTTGACTAAGGATGTGAAGGTCGAAGAGCTGGATATCAGTACCAATAGGCGCAGAACCGTGACGCGGACGGAAACTCGATTCCGTGGGCTAGTTGTGGAGTTTAGCAGCCATAAGACCTTTATGGGTCATACTGTTGTGCTTAGGGACCGTGGCGGGTTAGCCAACTTTTTCTCCGACAGCCATGCTGGGCTTGAGCGCGTAAAACTCGAAGATCCCCTGTTTGAAAAGGAGTTTGATGTCTTTTCTACGGATCAAATAGAGTCACGCTATTTGCTCAATACGGCATTTATGGCGCGTTTACTGGAACTTGCGAAACATTTTAACGGCGAGATCCAATGCGCTTTCTTCAGAAGTAAGTTGATTATGTTCCTGCCAAATCGCCGAACCCATTTTCATATGCAGTCTATTTTCCATGGCGCGAGTTTTTCAGCAGAATTTAGCCAGCTAAACCGTGAGATGAAGCAACTCTTTGCTATTATTGAAGTACTTAAACTTAATCAATACACGGGGCTTTAATGTCGTTCACTCGTCCACAGCATACTCGTGCGTCACTCTCACTCACTCGTCAACTCGGGTTTAGCCTGTGGGTGATCTTGTTTTCGATGATGCCCTGTGTCAACGCCGAGGAAAGTGCGGCTAAACCTAAGCCTCGTATCGTAGCGCGTTATTCCGACACTGGTATCGTCAGCAGTGAAGGGCAGGAAAAAGTTAAAGTTTATCAATATCAACAGGCCAATGGGGTCACAGTATTTACCGATAAAGCCCCGAGTACCAGCCAATATCAGATCTTACTGTTCGACTGCTTTGCCTGTCGTCCTGACTCCACTATCGATTGGAATCGCATCCGGCTATTTACTCGGAATTATGATGCTTTGATCTCCCATGCGGCCCATAAACATCAACTAGAACCCGCCTTAATTCGCGCAGTGATCCATGCCGAGTCGGCCTTTAATGCCAGAGCCCTGTCGCGCACTGGCGCTATGGGGTTGATGCAATTGATGCCTGAAACGGCCAAAGAAATGGGCGTGACTAACGCGTTTGTTCCCGAGGAAAACATTTTTGGTGGCAGTAAGTATTTGGCGCAAATGCTAAAACAGTTTAATGGTGATATCACATTAGCCTGCGCCGCCTATAATGCGGGGCCAACGACTGTCACCCAATACAAGGGGGTTCCACCCTATCCCGAAACCCAAGCCTATGTTGAGCGGGTAAAAATTCTGCTAAAACGTTACCGCGGCGCTAAGGTATAGGATTCGCTACAACTATAGATTTTGAGCTTCAAAAATAAAAGCAGCGAGCCCTCTTGGGGTATTCGCTGCTCTATGCAATGGGTTAATCGTAAACCTGCCTATTCGCCCACTTCCCATTTGACTGTGACATTACCGCCTGCTTGTCCTAGGTTTTTTCCGAGATAGTCGATTAATTCAGTTGCAATTTCATCTAATTGCCAAGGTGGATTGATGATCCACAATCCCGCCGCTGTCATGCCAAATTCATCTGAGTCGGGTTTAATGGCTTGCTCAATTCTAAGCTGACGTTTAATCCCACTGCTGGCGAGGCGCGATAACATGCCCTCGGTCTGGGCGCGATTTACGACTGGATACCACAAGATAAACACCCCAGTAGCGAAACGTTTGTGCGCTTTAATCAGGGTTTCGGCGACATCTTGATAATCGGTTTTCATCTCATAGCTAGGATCGACTAGCACTAAGGCGCGGCGCTCTAATGGCGGCACAGCGGCAATAAGGCCTTTTAAACCATCACCTTTGATCACTTTAACTTGTCTGTCTTCGCAGAAATAATCGTCTAATAACACATAATCAGTGCTGTGCAGTTCGTGCAGCAGCATGCGATCCTTTGGCCCAAGCTCCATATCGATAATGGCGGGAGATCCTGGGTAGAAGTTGAGTTCTTCAGGATTTTCTTCATTAAAGTGACGCACCGCCGCGACATAGTCCTGCAGCGATTGCGGCAGGTCAGTTTTATCCCAAAGTTTAGCCACACCTTCGAGATACTCGCCCGTCTTCTGAGCAAACTCATCCGTTAAGGCATAACCACCCGCACCCGCATGGGTATCGATATACACGAGTGGTTTGTCTTTCTTATGCATTAACTGCAGGGTTTGCAGCAAAATGGCGTGTTTCAGCACATCGGCATAATTGCCGGCATGGTAACCGTGGCGGTAACTTAACATGGGGGATCCTAGTTATTTGCAAACAAAGCAAAGGGAGGCAAATGCATGTCGGCAATTATACCTAGGATGCGCTAATGCGTAAAATTAATGCCTCAGTTAGCGCTCTTTTTATGGGTAAGCCAGCGTGTGGGGGTTTGCAGTTGAAACGTTTTTAGCCAAAGTGCGGCGGGTGCTGGCTTACCAAATAGATAGCCTTGAAATTGTTCACACCCCAGTGCTGTGAGCTGTAGCAATTGGGCTTCGGTTTCGATTCTCTCTGCAATCACATTCAGCTTTAAACTCTTTGCTAGCAGAATTGCGGCGTTAACAATTTGAGTGTGGCGCTCGCTAATGCCCAGTTGGCTAACGAAGTAACGGTCGATTTTAATCGTGTCGGCACTGATATCAATCAACTGACTCAATGACGCATGGCCAGTGCCAAAATCGTCAATCGCAATCGAAACGCCCATGCGAGCTAAGGTATTTAGGCGACGGCCTGTTTCTTTGTGGGTTGAAAACACAGAGGTTTCTGTAATTTCAATTTCGAGTAATGGAATGAGTTCGGGATGATTCATATAGGTTTGAATCAACACCTTAAAGAAGCGATCCGACAGAATATCTTGCCCTGATAGGTTGAAGGCGATCCTGACCATAGGGACATTTTTTGGCCAAGAACGGATCAGTTGCAGTAACTGCCTAAGCACTTTTATCGCAAAAATCGCCTGTAATTGTGATGACTCTATAATGGGGATAAAGATGCTGGGCATGATCATACTGCCGTCTTTATCGAACATTCTGGCGAGTGCTTCAAAGCTGACAATATGGCCATCGGCCATCACTTTGGGCTGTAGCCACATTTCCAGCCTATTGTGTTTCAGTGCATCGCGGATTTTGCTTTCTTGCGAGGATGCCTCAAGTAAATTGTTAATCAAACCAACGTAATACACCATAACTGGGTTAGCTTGGGTGGTTTGTTTAATGGCAATCAAACATTGCTCGGCGGCCTGTTGTGTTGCCGATTTATGACCAGAACAGCAACCAACACGACACTCTAAATGGTACTCAATCTGTTGTTCTTGCTTTAGTTTTAAGCTTGTGGGGATGCGCTGACGCAATTGTTGTGCAAGCATCTCAGGGGAAACTAACGGTAGTTCGGTGAATTCTAGGGCAAAGGATGCACCCCTAAAGCGATATATTTTGGCCTGATGGCCAAAGCGCTCTTTAAGTTCTAAGGCAAAGGCTTTGAGGATGGCATCACCAACGCCGATCCCAAAGGCGGCGTTGATTTGGCTCAGATTATCAATTTTAACCAAGGCCACAGTCATTTCTTGATGAATCGTACTGGGGGCGGGGTTGTACCAGTGGTTCTCGTTGGGTAGGCCCGTGACTAAATCATAGAAATGTGTGCTGATATGGTGTTTTTTGAGTCGATTGAGTTCGAGCGCATGGTTGGTTTGTGCCGTGATATCGTGGCAGTGAAACAAC
>NZ_JAKUKD010000025.1:0-27500 GCF_024197625.1 Shewanella sp. KJ2020
ACGATTATTCACTGCGAAGGTGAAAGTTATCGTCGTAAAACGGCCCTGAGTAAGGGCGATTAAAATTCGGTATCAACCGGCCAAGATAATTGTCGGAAAACCGGCCAAGATAATTGACGCTAGATAGGTAAGAATGTTAGACCTCCTACAATTTTAGCCCTATTCCAATCAGCGACCCCACCAAAAGTTTCAAAATAACGACCAAAGGAGCTTCGAATTATCTCGTCTTCTTCAGATGCGTGTAAAACAACCTCTAACTTTAGTTCTTTCTTCCCAGGTTCAACGTACTTAATTTTTTCATTAGGACTTATACTACTGATGTGTTCTATAGACCGAATAAGATTTTGAGTTGTTTCCGGTAAACGATCATGTTGAATACTATTTAACATTGCCTCAAATTTAGCTTTCGAACCAGATACAAAGATGCAAGACGAAAGCCCAAATTCTGGATGCTTTTCAACTGCCCACTTTATCGGTTTTATATGTAAAGACTTAGATCCGACATCTTTAAGGTCATATTTATTAAATAGGCTTGTTGGATAATAACTTTTTGCAAGATATGACGGATGTTGAACAAACTTTATTACAACCTCCCCGTTTGCACATTGTGCTTTAGACTTTAGCTCGATTGCTTTAATCACATCGGATAAGTCACGAACCAATCTAGCTCTGGCTTCCGCAAACGTATATAGGTGTTTTTTGGGGCCACTACCTGATTTTATCTTAACTGAATCAGTGAGGGACTCTCCATAACCAATAATAAAGTTCTTCATATATCCTTTTACTCCTTCAGCGAATCTTCAATCGACCTTTTAACAATTGGTCGGCTTATACCCAATTTGGCAGAAATAGCTCGCTGAGAAAGGCCTTGGTCATAAAGCTTAATCACCATCGCTTTTTTCTCATTAAAGCTCAACTCTTCGTAATAATTAATACTTTCTTGTCCGGTTAAGGCTCGTAAAGATATTGCAGAGATAACATTAGCCCTTTTTTCCTGAGTAAGCTCTCTATCAATATCGCTAAATGACTTCCCAATGAACTTGTCTAAGTCTTCATTTTTGCCGTACGGTATTTCCGGCCAATACTCACGTAGATAATTGCTTATCATGCTTCGAGATGGCATTGTGAACGAAATTTCCATATCAAAACGCCTCCATATTGCAGGATCTAACAACTCTCCATGATTCGTTGCAGCTATCAAAAGAGAGGATGATGGCCATTCATCAATTGTCTGAAGTAAAACGGTCACCAATCTCTTCAACTCTCCAAGCTCTCTATCATCATCTCTTCGCTTAGCTATTGCATCGAATTCATCTAACAATAGAACACATGGGAAAGACATTGCGTGTTCTAATACAGCCCTGACATTGCTGCCAGTTTTACCTAAAAAGCTACTCATTACTGTAGCTAAATCTAAAACTAATAGAGGAAGGCCTAGTTGGTTGGCTAGCCACCTAGCTGACATAGTCTTACCCACGCCTGGTGGACCATTAAAAATTATTGATTTGGTTGGTTGTAAGCCTTCAGACAACAATGCATATTCATATTTTCTTTCTAGTAACACTTGTTCAAAGAGCTTACTAATATCTTCTGAATATATAGGAGCTTTTAACAACATAGCTGGTTCTTCAACTCTAACAAGGCTTTGTCGACTATCAGAGTCAACTGGCGGAGGCTGCCGTCTTAAATCTTTGCTCCTAAGGGCCTCGGACTCTAATCTTCGTGTCAATTGTTCATAAAGCGATGCATTAGTCACTCTTATTTTCGAAGCTAGCTTTCTAGTAGCCATTTGCCCAATAGATTTGTCACCTTTCAAAGCGGCATCTACCAAACTCAAAATAATTTTATCTTCTATCATATAAGCTCATTAAAATAACAACGGTATAGTGGTTATATTTCAAGCCTGATTCGCCACTAAAAGCTGTCTGTTTGCCATTTATTTTTATGAATGTACCATGCAAATTTGGGTTTGTACCGTTAAATTTTTCAATTGTGGTAATGATGTAAGTTGAAAATTGAATGCCAAACTTTACCAGTCGCTTACTCTCAATCAAAAACTTCATACATATACTTGCCAATCGCTGATTCCAGAGCGTGTTCTCGAATTCTACTTCTATGCTTGGTTTTTACTAGGTAAGTTTTTGATAAGTAATTTTATTTTTCACCATAGACTTTGAGTGCGACAGACTGGAACCATGCGCCAAATTTCCTCAAGCCGAAATGGCTTTTTACTCCGGTTCAGTAGTGCGGGTTGGTTAACCCTCCCATGATGGCCTCCTATTTAAAACTAGGTCATTTTTAAGTTTTGTTTTGAAAGGGCTTTGTGATTACAGAAGCATTAGTAACAACTCATTAATACCGAGATGCTAATTGGTTCCGATACCTCATTTTGGGGCAATATCTTTTAGCCAGATGAACAATTCAGTGGTCGTAAAGATTGTCATTGTTGCAACTGTGACCGTTGGCGGCATGGATGCCGCCGTCGAGCCCTCAGGGATGAGTTTATGGCGTGTCACAGGGGAAACAATGACAATTCATCCAGTACACCTGACGGATAAACTTATCTACTTTTTGGGGTAAAAAAGTCTTTCGCCAGATGAACAGTTCAATGGTCGTTCAAACTGCCATTGTTGCAACAGTGACCGTTGGCGGCATGGCCGTTCTTTCACATTTGACCCATAGGGGCATGGGAAATGCCACTATGATGCTGGGAACATCATCGGCCATGTGAACGCGGCATTTACACTTCCATGTGTTACAGATTCAGCCGTCGAGCCCTCAGGGATGCTTCTTGTGAAATAAAAGGGTGGCGTGTCAGTGGGAAACAATGACAATTCATCCAACATACCTAACGACAAAGTTATCTGGCTTTGGTGTGAATTGAGTTAAAGCAATCTCTCAGAGCTGATGGTTGAATGATTTGGCTTAGTGATTGGAATATTGGCTGGTTAAGTCCAGCCTAATCCAAATCAGTATTCCTAGGTATTAAACCGCGCCTTCAAACCCGAGCTGACGCCAGGCTTCGTAGCTGATAATCGCTACTGCATTGGAGAGATTGAGGCTGCGGCTGGTGGCCGCCATGGGGATGCGTAATCTCTGCTCGGTTGGGATTGACTCGATAATCGACATAGGTAGACCACGGGTTTCAGGGCCAAATAACAGCACATCATCCTTGGCAAAACTGAGCTCGGTATGGGGGCGACTACCCTTAGTGGTACAGGCCATAATGCGTTTGCCTGCCATGGCTTCGAGGAAGGCATCGAAGTCTTTATGGCGAGTCACATTGGTTAAATCGGCATAGTCTAGGCCCGCGCGGCGCAGTTTTTTCTCTTCAAAATCAAACCCTAGTGGCTCAATAAGATGGAGCTGGCTGCCGTTGTTTGCGCAAAGGCGAATGATATTACCCGTGTTGGGTGCGATTTCTGGCTCATAGAGTGCGATATGGAACATGCTTGCCCGCCTATAAAAAATGACGCCCGATTATACGGCAAACAAGGCTTAAGCGCAGCTCTGCGTGCGCATATCTAAAGCGGCATAAACGTCAGTCCATTTTTCTTTTCTTCCTATTAACCTTATCTCAGCACTTGCCTGTTGTATTCTCTCAAAGTAATATATCTCAACATCAAGATACTTTCTAAGAAGTCATTATGCCCTTTGTGATTGCGTTACTCGCCCCGGTGTTTTGGGGGACCACCTATGCACTGGTGAGTCTTTACTTACAGGATATGTCGCCCTACTGGGTGGCGGTTTGGCGTGCGCTGCCTGCGGGTATATTGCTGCTGATGCTGCGCCCACGTTTACCAACGCTGGCATGGTCTAAATTAAGCTTGCTGGCCTTTTGTAATATTGGCGCCTTCTTTGCGCTGCTGTTTATTGGGGCCTATCGGCTGCCTGGTGCCGTGGCGGGTACGCTGGGGGCGACATTGCCATTAATCTTTTTGATCCTCGCTTGGCTGATTGATAAAAAACGCCCGGGGATGAAGTGGTTACTGCTCGGCTTAATGGGCCTAGGTGGGGTGATTTTATTGTTTAATCCCTCGGCGGATCTCGACCCGATTGGTGTCCTGTGTATGCTGAGCGCGACGACTCTGATTGCCTTTTCTTCCCGTTGGATGCAGCGCTGGGATGTGGGTGATTTTTTAGTGCTCACCGCTTGGCAACTGTTTTTGGGCGGCTTGATGTTAATCCCGCTGGCTTGGTTTATGGCAGGGCCGCCACAGATACCGAGTATGAATGTGGTTCCCTCGTTAATCTGGCTTGTCATTGCCAATACCGCGGTGGCTTATTGGGCTTGGCTCTGGTCGATGCGAAATTTAGGACCAGAAATCATGGGCATGGTGGCTTTAGTCAATCCAGTGGTTGCCGTGTCATTAGGCGTATTGATTGTGGGGGAGACCTTAGATATGCGCCAATGGGCAGGGATTTTAGTGATTTTACTGTCGCTACTGCTGATGAAATTACCGCAAAACCTGAGGTGGAATCCCTTAAAAGCGAAGAGTTAAATGTTAAAACGCTTGGGCTTAAATTTACTGCCTTTGCAGGAATCCTCCTCGCGGAGCAGAGAGTAACAGCCGCTGCGGTGCTGCTGCATTTAAGCCATAAATGCTTACGGGAGCTGATTATTAACAAAGTCTGCGCCTCACTCCCCTGCATTAGTCCCAGTGCTGAGCCAAGCTTGTAATTTGGGCAAGATCGCCTGACCATCCGCCAGCCCTAGGTGATACACGGCGGTCACTTTATCGATATTGCGGTCAAGCCGCGAAAGATTAAGCGATGCAGCAGGCCGGATCACAAAGGTATTGCCGCTGGCAACACTCTGTGCGAGTTCCTCAAGGGATTGGTTATAACTTTGGTGGCGAACCTTTAGCGCGGCGGCTACCGCTGGATAAGTTTGATAACGCTTGCGCGCTAACCAGTTGAACTTCATAGGCGATTTTCGATATTTCTCGTCCTGAGTCAGGATCACCACTTGGCGTTTATAGCCGTCTTGCTGCGCCTTGGCTACCGGAATAGGCGCGGCGATACCACCGTCGAGGTAAGTTTGGCGGTTGATACTATAGGGATTGGCCATAAAAGGCAGGCTAGAGGAGGCGATAAGCACGTCGAGCAATTTATCGTGGTCGTTAAAATCCGTCATGCCAAAGTAATCGGTTTGCCCTGTTTGGCAGTTAAATGCGCCGACCTTAAACTCGGTACCGCTAGTTAAAAAGGTCTTAAAATCAAAAGGCAGTAACTCATAGGCCATACGCTTATAGGTAAAGTCGGTATTGACGTAGTTACCCGTGGCTAACAAATAACGAAGTCCCATGTAGCGTTTATCCCGCAGGTATTGCTGCTGGATGTTTAAATTGCGGCCAAACTGGCGTGAGACATAAGACGCGGGATAAATTGCCCCCGCCGATACACCAATCAAGTAGGGGAAGTACAGTTGCTGCTGTAAAAAAGCATCTAATACCCCGGCGGTGTAAATTGCTCTCAGGCCGCCGCCCTCTAACACTAAGGCCACATCTTGCATTGTGTTACTACTGTTTTATCGAATGGATAGAGCAGCATACTCTAGCTCGAGGGAGAAATGAATGCGGTATAGTTGATGCACAACTTCGACTGAGATTGTGCAAACTAACGGCACTTAATCTCATCTTGTCAGGCTGTCTACTCCCATCGCCCACTGCGGTAGCACTCAAGCTCACTTAGTAATCCGGTTTACGGATAAAGAGGATGCTAAGATCTTGCTTTGGCGTGAACTGTTTTTGCTGAAACTCAAAGGTGAGTGGATCGGTTTTTTTAAGTTCACCATCAAAACACAGGCTAATCAAATCTGTCGGTTGGGATTTTTTCAGGGTGAGTTTGAAGTCCTTAATCGCTCCTTGCCAGTTATTGGCCGTGACCAAAATATAGCTAAGGTGGCTCCACTCAACGCCAATCTCCTGATCTTCTCCGTCTTGTTTGACGATGAGATTGCGCTTCTTAATACCTTGTTTGGCGCTTTCATCTAAACAGGCAAGCTCAGTGTAGGTATTGATAATACTATTGGCGGTATCGGGGATGCCCGTTGAAATGCTCGGGGTATAGCTGTGGCTGATGGCGACAGATTGGCCCGCAGGGAAGGTTTGCTCCCACACAAAGTAGTCACTTAGGGTAAAGGCGACTTGCTGGTTTTCATCCAACCATTCCTTGGGGAGCGCGGGTTTGCCCTTGGGAACTACGCCATATTCGGCAAAGTAAGCCACTTCATCTACACTCCAGCCAAGTTGCTTAAACTCGGCTGAAATATCGGTTTTATCGGCAAGTTTGGCGACGAGCCTGTGCCCAGTCGGCTGGGTTTTGCCATTCACTTTGAGGGTGAAGTTATCAATGCTGCTGTGATCCGCGGAGCCAAAAAACATCGGCGGCATGGGGAAGGCGATGGGGACGATAAGATCCTGCGAACTGGTGTTGGTAAACACATAATCGACCCTGACTTCGGCCTCGCTGATGAACAGAGACTCTTTATCCATACTAATATGTGGCTGATATTTAAGGGTGATTGAACCATTGGCATCGCCAAAACTGCTGTCGTTGGCAAAAGCCGATACGCTAAATAGCAGTGCGGTTATACTGCAAATTAAGATGCGAAAATAAGATGGCATAGGTATCTCAACGAATTGGAAATAATAGAATTACTGGTGTCGGGCAAGTTCAATGGCCGCGGCGATAGCATTGTGCGCCTGGGGGCTATTTTTCCAGCAGGTACTGTGCAGCATGCTGGCGACTAGGTTGGTGATATCCTCGACTTCATGCTCGGCTAACTGGGCGAGTGAGCTGATGCCTATTTCTTCAAAGCGCTTAATTACGGTTGGGCCAACGCCCTTCACCGCCAGTAGTGCTTGTCTCTCTTGATCAGTAAAACCCATAACGAATACTCCTTTATTACTGGGTGATTGGCTCATGCATGAGTTGTGGCAAGAATAGCTTGAAATGGCGCTAACAAAAAGGCCCATCATGGGCCTTTAGTGGTTTAACTTATGCTTACATATCACAGGGTTTGAGTGGTTTACGTAACTGGGCACGCACGTTGTCCATACCAGCGTAAAACTCTTTCATCATCAACAGGCCCATCATCTTGCCGTTATCGGTCACGATCAAATTGTCGGGATCGGTTGGGTCGTTTTTAATGGCGCCAATCAGCTTCATCGAAGTCATTTCTTTAAACAGCGCAGTATCTAAGTTTACGCCAAAGGTTTCGCGGAAATATTTGCGCGACAGGCGACCGGAGAACATGCCCAGCAGGAAGCGATATTGCATCACATCCTTTTTGCTGTAGTTCTTTTGTTGCTCAACGCCCATCTTGCCCGCGGCAATCCGATCTTGGTATTTACGCAGGGAGAAAGTGTTCACATAAAGTGTGTCATTTAGGAAGCTAAATGAACCTGAACCGACTCCCAAATACTCATCGTAGTCGATTACATATTCATCAAAACCTTCGTCATTAGCTTTACCAAATGCCCATGCAGATAACTGATTATATTGACCATTTAAGCTGTTCAAGATCTGGCGATATTGGTTTGCCATATCCGCCTGTGGCGCTGCAAGTTTACCTTTAACACTCTTACGCGTTTGGTGCGTAATCATCAGTGGATAGGTAGTGATCTGCCTTGGGTCGAGGCGTGAAGCCATATCTAAATCGTGCTGGATCACTTCATCGGTTTGACCGCGAAAGCCAAAAATCAGGTCGACGTTGATAATGGGGAACAGTTCTTTAGCCGCCATGATCTTGTCGAAGGTTTGCTGACCTGTGCCGAATTTGTCGAGGCGGTCGGTCATTTTTAAAATATCGTCGTTAAAGCTCTGTACGCCGATGGACATGCGATCCACTAAGCCCTTGAGTTGCTTAAAGCCTGGGCTGTCTAAATGCTGCGGATCGGACTCGCAGGAGACTTCTTTAATACTAGGGAATAAGGTTTTGGCGTGTTCTATGGTACGAGCCAGTTCGTCTTCTAATACCGTGGTGGTGCCGCCGCCAATGTACATAGATTCAAAGTCATAGCCTAAGGCTTTGACCATTTCCATCTCTTTACGCAGAGAGATGAAATAGGCGCGCGCCTTGTCTTCCTTAAACATAAAACGGTGGAAGGTGCAGTAAGAACATAAGGTATGGCAGAAGGGCACATGGGCATACAACATGTACTTTTTGCCCTCGACCGGTGCTGGCATCATTTCTGCGGAAAGCGTATCGAGGCGAAGATTCTTATCGACATAATATTGCATGACCCGTTCCATCGAGCCGAGCATCCAGTTAGGGACGGTAATATTCGCTTGATAAGGCGTTGCGATCGCGCCGCTGAGCGTTTGAATAACTGAAGACATAACGATTCCTATCTGAGAGTGCTAACCGTAAACACCGTAATTGCTTTAGGTAATTCACGACCACCTAGCGCAATTAGATTATCTCGTATGCTAAAAACAAAACGTGAACTGGTTATAAGTTACGGTTTCCTAACAAGGAAATCACGGTCTTTTTGTTAAGCAGATCATGTTTTAGTGATTGCGGATGGATTTTGATAAGGTGATTTTATGATCTAATTCACTGAATGCTTTGGGAGTTTTGCTTCGTTTAATTTTACAACAGTGTATCAGTTTGACATATATCACACAATACAAATACCAATGTAAATGATAACGATTCTTAATTGATGTTAAGGTTATTTTAATATAAATTGACGGCACTTTTAATTAACACCTTTCTATCAATCACAGCGAGTTCGAGGACTTTCATGGAACACAGGGCGTTTAAAAAAAATGCAATTGCCGCAATTATTTCGAGTCTAGCTATTTCATCGGCCTATGCCGCAGTGGATGCTGAATCGAGCGAACCAATTGAAAGAATTACTGTTTATGGTGAAAAAATTGAGCGCAGTTTAAAGGATACTACCTCCTCGGTATCTGTGATTGATAAGGATGCACTCGATAGCGGCCAGTACCACTCTACCTCGGATGCCCTATCTGAAGTCCCTAACGTGGTCGTGCTCTCGGGTTCTGTACCCGATATTCGGGGCGTTTCAGGCAATGGCTCTGCATCGGGATTTAACTCTTTTACCGGTGGTGCTCGAGCGCGGGTGTCTACGCTGGTGGATGGTGTTGCCGAGCCTTTTGTTGCCGATCTCACCGGTGACACAGGCCTATGGGACATTCAACAAATTGAGGTGTTCCGTGGTCCGCAGTCCACTATCAATGGCCGTAACAGCATTGGTGGTACTGTGTTTATTAAAACAGAAGATCCTACCTTCGATTGGCAAGGAGCCGCCCGTGTTGGTTATCGCGATCAAGATAACTTTATCGACAGTGCTGTGATGCTCTCAGGCCCCATACTGGATGATGAATTGGCATTTAGGGTGAGTGGGCAAAATGTCACGGGCGAAACCTACAATAAAGGGTTCGAATACGAGACGAATCCCGCCACGTTTGACCAAAATGAACTCATTACCAATCGCTGGCGCGGCAAATTCCTGTGGCAACCGAGCGCAATTGAAGACCTAAAAGTGCTCTACAGCTTTTCATACAATGATGAGAAAGGTGACTCAGGGCGTAACTATTTTACCGGTGACGATCCATGGGCCTACAAGCCTATTTTCCAGCGTTATATTGAAACCAAATCCACGACCCACTCGGTTAAAGCGGATTATGACCTCGGGGAAGGGCGAGCCTTAGATCTGATCGTGGCTTATATGGATTACGATTGGGGCTTTGAATCCTATGAGGCGCTCGTCACTGCCCAGCAATATGTGGATATGAAGGATGAGAGTTATACGGTTGATGGTAAATACAGTTTTGGATTAAACGATAAAGATTTCAACGGTTTTGTTGGGTTAGCCTATTTCAAGCGTAGCCAAGATTTTGGGAGCACAGGTAGCTCAGTCTACAGTGGTGATGACAGTAGTAAGTCAATGTCGGTATACGGTGAGATGACCTATGGCCTCGCTGAGTCACTTTGGCTTACCGTGGGCGGCCGCGTGATGCGTGAAGAGCAGTTGCGTAATTTCACTATGCTATACCGAGGCAGCCAGCTTGAAGAGAAACTCGATGACGGTAGCACGGTGACCTTGCCGAAATTGGTTTTACAATATGCTCTCAATGAGAGTACGACCTTAGCAGCCAGCGTGCGTCGTGGTTATAACTCGGGTGGTGGTGCACTGTCGTTAGCCGAAAGTGAGTATTACTACTACGACGAAGAATACGTAAATACCTATGAACTTAGCAGTCGCAGTTCATTTGCCAATGGCGATGTTAACTTAAGTGCTAACCTCTTCTATAACGATTTTGATGGTTATCAAGCGTCTAATAGCGCTCGCAAAATCACTAACATAGATAAAGCTATCACCTACGGTATCGAAGCCGAATTGAGCGCTATGATCAGTGAAAACTGGCAATTTATTTCCGGTGTAGGGTTACTGGAAAGCGAAATCAAAGAGGCTGATCCAAGTTACGGTGACATTGTGGGTAATCAGCTGAACTCAGCACCACACCTTACCGCAAATGCGGGATTAAAGTACTGGATAGGTGATGCATTTTCCTTAGGTTTTTCAGGCAACTATGTAGGTGAATATTTTGCCGATATCAATAATACTGAATCGAGAGTGGCGGGTGATTATGTGGTGGCTCGTTTGAGTGTCGATTATCAAACTGATACCTGGAGAGTCAGTGGTTTTGTGAATAACCTATTTGATGAACAAGCCATGACAGTAAATGAACCCCCAAGCAGTACTTATACCGATGGTTATGCGTCCATTATTGACCCAAGAAATATCGGTGTCTCTGTGATGTATCGCTTTTAAGCCGTTGGTTTAGTTAGCAGTCACAATATTGCCCCATAAAAAAACCTCCACAGCATGCTGTGGAGGTTTTTTATTTTCAGCGACTTTTACTCTTTATATTTCAAAGTGCCGTTAGCTTTGATTTCGTCGTACCACAGGTTGTGGTGCTGAGTCGCCCAGTTTTCATCACAGTAACCAGACACCATACACTCCATACCACCTTCTGACATCACAGTTGCCATAAAGATGTGCACGATAGAGAAAGCGCAGATCACGATAGCGCTCACTGAGTGCAGTACTAGTGCGATCAAGCTTAAGGTACGGCTTGGTTCGAAAAGATTTGGGAAGAGTAACAACATGCCCGAGGCTGAAATCACTAGTCCAAACAGGGCAAAGGCCCAGAACCACATTTTCTCACCGGCGTTGGCAAAGCCTGCGTCAGGGTGTTTACCTTTGAACGGGCCAAAGTTGATGTAACCACCAACAACCAGGAACCACTTCACGTCGTACATTTTTGGCAGCTGGTTCTTCGCCCATAACACTGTCATCAATGCCCAGCCGATCATAAAGGGGATCGCCATCACATCGTGGATTTGCTTAGCGCCATAGACGATTGCTTCCCAGATGCCTTCCCCCAACCAAGGTTGGAAGAAGAAGCGACCCGCTAACAAAGTTAAACCCGTTAAAATCAACAATAGGCAAGGAATAGCGCCTAACCAGTGGATTGAAACGTCAAACTTAGACCAGCGATGCACTAGCTTGCCTGAAAAACCATGGTGTAGCTTAGAAATGCCGTTCACCTTGATAAATAAGACAAAGATAATGATCATGCCGAATAGCGCTGCCATTAAAGCCGGCGCTAACCAGTCGCTACGCAGTTCCAGTACCCGCAGATCATAGGTATTGATCGGTTGGGCGTGGAACTCGCTTTGGGAGGTAGTGTATCCCGTGGCGCCATCCTTCAGCTGTGCCCAAATTTGGGCATCAGAGGCTTGAGGTTGGAGCGCTTGTTCATCACCACCATTGGCTAGACACACGGCACTAAAGAGCAGTGCTATGGCTAAGCCTATGTGTTTGAACCATTTGTTCATCATATATCCTCTCTCCCTTAGTGGCGCCCGCAAGCAGGCGCCAAGCTAAGTCTGTGGACAGATCCTGTGACCTGAATTAATTCCAAGCCGCGTTTTTAGCACCACGGTAAGCCACACGCTCACGGAAGATGCTAGAAACGACTTCAGCATCACCCGCTAACAGGGCTTTAGTGGCACACAGTTCTGCACACATAGGCAGTTTGCCTTCGGCAATACGGTTTGAACCGTATTTTTGGCGCTCTGCATCTGAGTGGTTTTCTTCTGGGCCGCCGGCACAGAAGGTACATTTATCCATCTTACCGCGGCTACCGAAGGCACCTTTTTTCGGGAACTGTGGTGCGCCAAATGGGCAGGCGTACAAGCAGTAACCGCAACCAATACAGGCATCTTTGTCGTGTAGCACTATGCCATCTTCAGTCTTGTAGAAGCAGTTTGCTGGGCAAACCGCCATACAAGGTGCGTCTGAGCAATGCATACAGGCGACAGAGATTGACGCCTCGCCGGGTTGACCATCGTTGATGGTGACTACGCGGCGACGTTGGATACCCCACTCGAGGGCGGAGTCGTTTTCGTTTTTACAGGCGGTGACACAACCGTTACATTCGATGCAGCGCTTGGTATCACACAAAAATTTCATTGTAGCCATAATGGCAATTCTCCTAGCTTAAGCTGCACTTACGCTTTAACGATCTGACAGAGTGATGCCTTGGTTTCCTGCATTTGTGTCACAGGGTCATAACCATAGGTCAGTGCCGTGTTACAGGATTCACCGATAACATAAGGTACTGTGCCCTCAGGATAGTTAGGCGCTAAACTCTCACCGTGCATCACACCCGCAAAGTGGTATGGCATAAAGGTTACGCCGGGTTTAACCCTTGGTGTTACCAATGCTTGCACCTTAATACGGCCACCTTCGGCGCCTTCTAACCACACAAACTCACCGTTGCGAATACCGCGGTCGGCTGCGTCACCTGGGTTGATTTCAACAAACATTTCCTGTTGAAGTTCAGCCAGCCAAGGGTTAGAGCGAGACTCTTCACCACCACCTTCGTATTCCACTAGACGACCTGAGGTCAATACCAGTGGGTACTTGCCGCTTAAGTCTTTGTCTTGGATAGACTTGTACAGTGTTGGCAGGCGGTGTACTTGCATGTCCGCATAGGTTGGGTACTTAGCCACTAAATCACGACGTGCTGTGTATAACGGTTCGCGGTGTACTGGCACTTGGTCTGGGAAAGTCCAAACAATACAACGGGCTTTCGCGTTACCAAAGGGGATACAACCGTGCTTGATCGCCACGCGCACAATGCCGCCTGACAAATCTGTCTTCCAGTTTTTACCTTCGGCTTCAGCTTTTTCTTCGGCCGTGAGATCATCCCACCAACCCAATTGTTTGAGCATATCGGCGGTAAACTCTGGGTAACCGTCTTGAATTTCAGCGCCTTTAGAATAAGTACCGTCGGCTAAAATGCTTTGGCCTTTGTATTCAACACCATAACGGGCACGGAAGTTACCGCCGCCGTCTTTAACGTGTTTGGATTGGTTATACAGAATTTGCGTGCCAGGGTGCTTCGCTTCTGGCGTGCCCCAACATGGCCAAGGTAAGCCGTAGGTTTCACCTTTTGCTGGGCCGCCTGCGGCTTCGAGCGTCTTGTTGCTGAAGGTGCCCCAGTTTTGGGTGTGTAACTTGATACGCTCAGGGCTTTGACCTGTCATACCGATAGTCCACATACCGCGGTTGATTTCGCGGGTAATGTCTTCGATCACGGGCAAGCCGTTTTCTTTGGCGATACGTTTAGTGTACTGCTCGTCAATACCGAGTTTTTGCGCTAAACGGTACATGATTTCGATGTCGGTTTTAGACTCGAATAAAGGTTGGATAACCTGCTCACGCCACTGGATTGAACGGCCTGAGTTGGATACTGAACCGTGAGTTTCAAACTGCGTTGCCGCAGGGAGCAGATACACGCCATTCTTACGGCGGTGCATAACACCTGCCATGGTTGGGAATGGGTCGACAACGACTACTGTATCCATCTTGTCTAAGGCATCACGCACTTCGCGTTGACGGGTTTCAGTGTTGACCGATTGGCCCCAGAAAAACGCCATACGGATATTGTCTTTCTGTGCCAGTTTGCTCTTATCTTCTAACACGCCATCATGCCAGCGAGAACAAGGAATACCGGGCGTGGTCATTGGATCTTTACCTAGGTAGGCGTTTTGATCGAAACGGCCTTTCACCCATTCCATATCCAGATCCCATACATGGGTCCAGTGGGTCCATGCACCTGTCGTTAAGCCGTAGTAACCCGGTAAGTTATCGAATAACAGGCCTAAGTCAGTCGCGCCCTGTACGTTATCGTGACCACGGAAAATGTTAGTACCGCCGCCTGATACGCCCATGTTGCCTAGGGCTAATTGCAGAATACAGTAAGCGCGGGTGTTAGCGTTACCCACGTGGTGCTGAGTACCACCCATACACCAAATCACGGTACCTGGACGGTTATCGGCCATCAGTTTAGCGGCTTGATAAACCACTTCTTCACTCACGCCAGTGATATCCGCCACTTCTTTAGGTGGGAATTTTTTCACTTCAGCGCGGATGCTTTCCATTTCGAATACACGGTGCTTGATAAAGGTTTTATCTTCCCAACCGTTTTCGAAAATGTGCCATAACATACCGTAGATAAACGGAATATCTGTGCCAGGGCGGATCGCGCAGTGCAGATCTGAGTGAGCCGCAGTGCGGGAGAAACGTGGATCAACAACGATGATTTTCGCGTTGTTTTGCTCTTTAGCGATCAGAATGTGTTGCATAGAAACCGGATGCGCTTCCGCAGGGTTTGCCCCGATCAGGAAGATAGCATTAGCATTCTGAATATCGTTGAAAGAGTTAGTTTGCGCACCGTAACCCCAAGTGTTAGCAACACCGGCTACCGTGGTAGAGTGACAAATACGAGCCGAGTGGTCGACGTTGTTTGTGCCCCACATGGCCGCCAGTTTGCGGTACATATAGCAGCCTTCGTTAGAAAACTTAGCGCTACCCATGAAGTACACTGAGTCTGGACCCGATTCTTTACGAATGTTGAGCATTTGGTCGCCCACTTCGTTAATCGCATCTTCCCAAGAGATTTTTTTCCACTTGCCATCAACCAATTTCATTGGATATTTCAGGCGTTTTTCACCGTGACCATGTTCACGCAGTGCAGCACCTTTAGCACAGTGACCGCCGGCATTGAATGGGTGATCGAATGCGGGTTCTTGACCCGTCCACACGCCATTTTGTACTTCGGCATACAGACCACAACCTACGGCGCAGGCACTACAAATAGTACGTTTAACTTCGATTGGCGCATCATGTGGCACTTCTTTGGCTTCGACGCGGCGCATCATGCCTGTGCCCATCAGAGATGCTGCGGCAATACCACCGGTAGCAATACCTGCGTGCTTCATAAATTGACGACGGCTAATGCCTAACGCCGGTTTGTCTGCCACTGTGGCAACATTGGACTTGCGAGTTAACTTCATCGCTGACTTCTCCTAGATTAGCTGCGCAGGCTATCGTAATAGCTGCTGATATGCGCAGTTTCGTGGTAACCCTTTGACTCTTTAGTGGTTACCTTGCTGCTCTCGCTGGCCTGTGCCACGCTCATGCCGGTTGCGGCAATGGCGGCACCCGCTACACTGCCGACGGTGAGCGCTTTGAGCAAAGATCGGCGAGATAAATCGCTGGGTTGCTGCTTCATGCTGACTCCTGAATTAGGGGTAATGTTGGTTGGAATAACGCGGCTTTTCGAGGGATATAACTTGTTATCAAAAAGTGACGATTTGAGGTGGAAAAGATAATAAAATCATCCTGTTTGCCATTAATCATCGCGCGTGCCGGCAATATAGTAGGAAAGGGTTGAGTCGGAATTGATCTAGAACAGTTTGCGGCTCTGAAATCACGGTCTGTTGTTCAAAAGCGTTAACTTGCTCATAATTTGCATGGCGCTATGGGCGCAGGGGATGGCGGAGTGAATTGTACTTATGTTAATTCTTTGTTTCAGTTGGTATTGTTCCATAAAAAAACACCCCGCAGAGCGAGGTGTTTTTAGGGGTTAAAAAACGTGAGTTAGTTAGTCTTTATACTTTAAACTGCCGTTCTCTTTGATTTCGTCATACCAGAGATTGTGGTGTTGGATTGCCCAGTTTTCATCACAATAGCCTGACTTCATACATTCCATACCGCCTTCGCTGAGTACCGTCGCCATCCAAATATGCACTATGGTAAAGGCAATTAGGATAACGGCACTGATCGCGTGGATCAGTAGGGCTGCCATCGAGGCTTCACGGGGTAAGTCTAAGCCGGGTAAGACTAACATGATGCCAGAGACACTGATAAATAGCCCGAATAGGGTCAGTGTCCAGAACCACATTTTTTCACCGGCGTTAGCAAAGCCGCTATCGGGGTGCTTACCTTTGAAGGGGCCAAAGTTAATATAGCCCCCGACCACTAAAAACCATTTTAGATCGTACATCTTAAAGGTTTGCAGCGGCATCCATTTCACTACACAGGCAATCCAAGCCAAGATAAAGATGGGGCCTGCCCAATCGTGGATAGTTTTGCTGCCGTAGATCAATGGCGCCCAAATATCAGGCCCAAGCAGCTCTTGTACTACATGCTTACCGAGCATAATGGTTAAGCCAGTAAACATCAGTGCTAGGCAGCTGATTGCCATAACCCAGTGGATCCACAGATCCGCCTTTGACCAACGAGCAACCATCTTGCCCGAGAAGCCGTGGCTGAGTTTTGAGGGACCATTCACCAGATAAAACAATAAGAAAGCACCAAAAACGCCCGTAACGGCTAAGGCCATAATCGGGGTGATATATTGATTTCTCAGTTCTTTACCTTGGTTACCGGCAACATTAATCAACACCCCAGTTTCTACGCCTTTGGCCGTGGTATAGCCGGCATCGCCTGCTTTTACCGCGCGCCAAAGATCGGCATCACTGGTTTGCGCTTTCGCCTGTTGTTGACTCGATTGCTGATCGCTTGCGTACACTGGGCTTGCGCTCATCGCTGAACCTAGACCCAATCCCATCACGAGTACCATCAGAGCAAACAGACTGCGCAGTGATTTGTTGAACTGTTTGTTTAACATTGTCACTCCTTGCCAGAGGTTAGGGATCACTCCCTAACCCTCGCTCTGCTTAGTTAATCTCACCTGTTTTGGGGTTGTAGCCCCAAATCACGTTAGGATTGCCTCGAGAGGCCATACGTTGACGGTAAATGTTTGATACCACTTCCGCATCACCCGCAAGCAGTGCTTTGGTTGCGCAAAGCTCCGCACACATAGGTAACTTACCTTCGGCAATACGGTTGGCACCGTATTTTTTATGCTCGGCTTCGGAGAAGGTTTCTTCTGGGCCACCGGCACAGAAAGTACACTTATCCATTTTGCCGCGACTACCAAAGGCGGTCTTTTTCGGGAATTGTGGTGCGCCAAACGGGCAAGCATAGAAGCAATAACCACAACCGATACAGGTATCTTTGTTGTGCAGCACTATGCCATCGTCGGTGCGGTAGAAACAATCTGCCGGACATACGGCCATGCAAGGAGCATCGGTACAGTGCATACATGCCACTGAAATCGAGGCTTCACCGGGTTGACCATCGTTAATCGTCACCACGCGGCGACGTTGGATACCCCACTCGAGAGCGGAGTCGTTTTCGTTTTTACATGCAGTGACGCAACCGTTACACTCGATGCAGCGTTTGGTGTCACATAGAAATTTCATGACTGCCATAATGGCTTATCTCCTCATCAAGTAGGTTAGGCTTTGCTGATTTGGCAGAGGCTGGACTTAGTTTCTTGCATCTGAGTCACAACGTCGTAGCCATAAGTTAAAATGGTGTTTGCAGATTCGCCTATCACGTAAGGCACAGTACCTTCTGGATAGTTTTTCGCGAGACTTTCACCTTCAAACACCCCAGCAAAGTGGTATGGCATAAAACATTCACCGGCAATAACGCGCGGTGTCACCATAGCCTTAACCGTGATTTTGGCGCCCTCTGGGCCATGAACAAAGACATTGTCACCGTCACGAATACCACGATCTGCCGCATCTGCAGGGTTCATTTCGATGAACATTTCCTGTTGTAGTTCAGCTAACCAAGGGTTCGAACGGGATTCTTCACCGCCGCCTTCATATTCCACTAAGCGGCCAGATGTGAGCGCCAGTGGGAAGTCTTTAGCAAAGTCCTTGTCCTGAATTGACTTATACAGTGTTGGTAAACGCGCAACCATACGGTCTTCGTAGGTTGGGTATTTAGCGACTAAGTCACGACGAGGCGTGTAAAGGGGTTCGCGATGGCGTGGAATATCGTCTGGGAACGTCCATACAATACAACGAGCCTTAGCGTTACCGTAAGGGATACAGCCGTGCTTGATTGCAACACGTTGGATACCACCGGAAATGTCAGTTTTCCAGTTTTTGCCTTCGGCGTGCTTTTTCTCGTCTTCGGTCAGATCATCCCACCAACCTAATTGCTTGAGCATGTCGGCGGTAAATTCTGGATAGCCATCTTGGATCTCGCTGCCCTTGGAGTAAGTACCTTCGGCAAGAATATTATTGCCTTCATGTTCCACACCATAGCGAGCACGGAAGTTACCACCACCGTCTTTAACATGTTTGGCTTCGTTATACAGGATCTGGGTGCCAGGATGTTTCATCTCTGGAGTGCCCCAACAAGGCCAAGGTAAGCCGTAGGTTTCGCCTTTGGCTGGACCGCCGGGGGCTTCTAGGCTGTCAGCATCAAAAGTACCCCAGTTTTCCTGGTGCATTTTTAAACGCTCTGGGCTTTGTCCGGTATAACCGATAGTCCACATACCTGTGTTAAATTCGCGGGTAATATCTTCAATCAAAGGCTCATCACCATTGACTTTGATATGTTTAAACAGCTCTTTATCTATTCCAACCTTTTTAGCGAGTTTGCACATGATCACATGATCAGGCAGGGATTCGAACAGAGGTTCTATCACTTTCGAGCGCCACTGAACTGAGCGGTTGGTGGCAGAGATTGAACCGTAGGTTTCAAATTGGGTAGCCGCGGGTAGCAAATACACCCCATCTTGACGTTGGTGCATCACACCCGCCATGGTTGGGAAGGGATCGACAACGACGACGGTATCCATTTTGTTTAACGCTTCACGCACTTCGCGACCACGGGTTTCAGTGTTGACCGATTGTCCCCAGAAGAACGCCAGACGAATATTGTCTTTTTGCGCTATCTTGGATTTATCTTCTAACACGCCATCGTGCCAGCGCGAACAAGGAATCCCCGCAGAGGTTTGCGGTTTTTGTCCTAGGTATTCGCCTTGATCGAAACGGGCTGCAACCCAGTTAGGATCTAGATCCCACACATTTGTCCAGTGTGCCCAAGCGCCAGTCGTTAAACCGTAGTAACCCGGTAAGTTATCAAATAACAAACCAAAGTCGGTTGCGCCTTGCACGTTATCGTGGCCACGGAAAATGTTAGTGCCGCCGCCAGGTACACCCATGTTGCCTAAAGCGAGTTGTAACATGCAGTATGAGCGAGTGTTAGCGTTACCCACGTGGTGTTGAGTACCACCCATACACCAAACGATAGTGCCAGGTTTGGTTTCGGCCATCATCTTGGCGACGCGGTACATTTGTGCCTTAGGTACACCTACAACCAGTTCAACTTCTTCTGGGGTGTATTTTTTGGCTTCTTCGCGGATGCGATCCATGCCATAGACGCGGTGTTTGATAAACTCTTTATCTTCCCAGCCGTTTTCAAAAATGTGCCATAACAGGCCATAAATGAAGGGGATATCTGTGCCGGGGCGAATGTGCACGTACTCGTCAGATTTCGCTGCAGTACGGGTGAAACGGGGATCAACAACGATGATTTTGGCACCGCGTTCTTTACCAATCAAAATATGCTGCATGGCAACAGGATGCGCTTCACTGGGGTTTGCCCCAATAAACATGATGCACTTTGAGTTGCGAATATCGTTGATTGAGTTGGTTTGCGCACCGTAGCCCCAAGTGTTAGCAACACCGGCTACTGTGGTAGAGTGACAAATACGGGCTGAGTGGTCGACGTTGTTCGTGCCCCACAGTGCCGCAAATTTGCGATATAAATAAGCTTGTTCGTTAGAGAACTTGGCGCTACCCATAAAGTAAACTGAATCAGGGCCTGACTCTTGACGAATGGAAGCCATCTTATCGCCAACTTCAGTAATCGCTTGATCCCAAGAGATCTTTTTCCATTTTCCGCCTTCTAACTTCATTGGGTATTTCAGGCGTTTTTCACCATGGCCATGCTCACGCAGTGCTGCACCTTTCGCGCAGTGTCCACCTTGGTTGAAGGGATGATCGAATGCGGGTTCTTGTCCTGTCCACACGCCGTTTTGCACTTCAGCATAGATACCACAGCCCACAGCGCAGTGGGAGCAAATGGTACGTTTGACTTCAGTTGGGGCATTGTGGGGGATATCTTTAGCTTCTGCTTTACGCATCATGCCTGTGCCCAGCATAGATGCTGCGGCGATACCACCGGTGGCAAGACCTGCGGATTTTAAGAATTGGCGACGATTAAGACCTAGGGCGGGCGCTTTAGGCTCAACAACCTGGTCTGTTTTGCGGGTTAATCGCATCACATACTCTCCTCTGGTTAGTTTTTAAGCGACGCATAGTAACTACGAATATGGTCGGTTTCGCGATAGTTCTCGCTCTTAGGTTCGGTAGGGGCAACCGTTGGCGTTGAGGCTAATGCCTGACTGCTCACAGTGGCTACCGCCCCCGCCGCACTGCCCAGTGCCAATGCTTTAAGCAGTTGGCGACGGCCCATGTCGGAAGCTTGCTTCTTCATAGTGTCTCCTTGTGTTACTAGATAAGGTGGTACAAGTGTGACCACCTCGGTTATTGCGAAAGCTGAGGCTTTCTTTTTTCTGCTAAAGGTGAATTTACTCACCTTAGTACAAAAACATGGCAAGTGGAGTCAAAGCGCTAATTGACTAATTCCACTTGTTTTTCTAAATCACTTGCGGCCGGTTGTAAGTCGGCACTGCCTGGGCAATTGACGGGGATATCTAAGCTCAATTGCTCAAACGCGCTGGCTTCCATCTCGAAAAAGGCCTTTGCCAGATGGGCAACGGTTGCGTAAAACGCCGCACTTGGCGCCTTGGCTAAATTGTCACAGAAACGGCCGATCCAACTGCCGATATGGCGTTGGTAAAAGGCCAGTTGACGGTAGCCTGGGGCTTCAAGGATCAATGTGCCCATCACTTCGCAAAGTGCAGCCACGTGATCTTCGGGTTCTTTCACGTTTTCTTCGCGCTCAAACCCCAGCTGCATTAAGTCTTGGCGCAGCAGTGCTAATGGTTTATCCATTAATGAGCCAGTCATAAACCAACTGCCGTAGGGCAGGATCTCACCACAACCTACGCCGAGGAATAGGGCAAAATATTCGTCCTCTAGCTGTTCACTGCTGAACTGCTGCGCCGCGAGCTGCAGGGATAACCAAGCCTTAGTCATCTCGTTGTCTTCATTGGCATCAATTTCAAGATTAGCCAAAAAGTGCAGTAATTCCGGGCTGGGATGACGGCGTAATAGGGCGGCCAACAGTTGATAGATATCGGCTCTCAACTGATCGTTTTCTGAAACTTGTCTTACTGATTCGGTCATAGCGGATCTCTTATCGCAGTTGCTTTTCAGGATCTTGAAGAATGTCTTCAAACATGTCTTTTACCCGGCAGTCGCCACACATCTTCAAGCGCTCAATATTGGCTGAAAATGCGCTGTGTGCACCGACCATATCCAGCATCCGATGCACCATAGATTGGGTCGCAAAAGGAGCGCCGCAGCGAATACATTCGAAGGGAGCTTCTTCTTTCAGGGTGTGTTGTTGCTGACGGGCAGCTTTATCAAAATTAATTTGCGGAGTCAGGCTAATCACTTTCTCAGGACAGGCCGCCTCACATAAACCGCATTGCACACAGTTTTGTTCAATGAAGTGTAGCGCAGGTTTGTCGCCACCATCCTGTAATGCCATGGTTGGGCAAATTGCCACACAGGACATACAGAGAGTGCATTTCTCGACATTGACACTGACTTTGCCAAAGGGAATGTTGCTTAGCCCCAGACAAGTATCGATTTCACCCGCTTGGCTATTGAGGTGGTCTATCGCCTCAAATAGTGTGTTGCGTTTTGTGGTCGACGCAAAGGCGGCGGGCACGATCACGGGCCAATCTAAACTGATATCGAGCATCGGATGTAAATTACTAAGCATGCTCGGATCGATAAGGCTGATACGTTGCGGCTGGCCCATCTCATCTAAAATACTGTTGGCTAAGGACAGTTCACCTTTAAGCATTTGCGTTAGGGTTGGTGCAGTCGCGTCGGTGTTGAGGATTAGCACTTGGCGCGCCCCCCAAGCGAGGACGGATAACCAATGATCTAGACTAGCAACGGTAATTTCTTCGAGGGCAACGGGAATGATGTCACCGGCTAAGTCATCGGTGATCAAGTCTGCACCGACGGCATTATCGTGGAACAAAATTACCGGCGCGGTTTGGGCCTGTTCGCGAAAGCGACTGACGATTTTATTCAGGTATGAATGTAAAGCTTGTGGCGTAGGTAAATCGTAACTGATGGCACCCGTTGGGCAAGCGCTGGTACAACTGCCTGCGCCGTGGCAAAGATAAGGGTCGATTTCAATTTTCTTCGCGACACTGCTGATCGCATCGGCTGGGCAGAAGTTAAGGCAACGATTACAACCATTAATGCCATTGCGATCGTGGGCACATAGATCGGCATTGATTTTCACGTAGCGCGGTTTATCAAATTGGCCGACTAATTCAGGAATTTGCGCAAGAGCATCTTCGAGTTTCGCGGCGTCTTGGCCTACGTAGAAATAACCGGGTGGCAGCATTTCTAAGTTTAAGCAAGCTGTGCTGCTTAAATCGAGCACTATATCGAAATGGGGTTTGCGAATGGCAACTAAACTGAGTTCGGCCGCTCCATCTTGGTGTTCAACACTGACTTGGAATTGGCCTAAAAAGCCTTTTACGCCAATGAGTTTGTTGTAGTAGCTTTCGACATCAGTTGCCGCCGCCATCACGCGCTCAAGGTGGGCTTCATCCTGACTGGTAATAGCTCCGTTAGCCAAAATCACTCGACTTGCCATAGTGGACAATTTGTCCGCAGCTAGGCGTGCAAGATCCTCTGGACCGATAATGAGCACAGTTCCTTCCGTGGTGTAACTCACCGTGGGAGGGATCAGATTCTGTAAAATCTGTGTCTGTGCTAACACATGTTGCCGCACTTGTTTGAGTGCGTCTTGGTTTTGATTGGTTATCAAATGAGTGCTCACATTGCGTTCCTGAACAGTACTTTGGCTGTTCCTTTAGCTGTATCGCTGCAGATTTAGGCGGCAGGTTTTAAGTAAGTCATTGCCTTTTCTGCTTTTATCTAAGTTTTTATCCCTTAGTACAGCAATTCACATACCAAAGTTGTGGACATAAAAATTAGCTAAACTGACATTAAACAACTGGCTTTTGCACTTGCGCTAAGGGCTCTGGTGCATTTTGGGGTAGGTCATCAGTCTCCCCATCCAAATTGTCCGCTATCTGTGCTGTTGCTAATTCGGTTTCGACATCACTGTTTTTTGATTCCGTTACATTTTCTGGGACGTTAGGCTCCACACCTTCGGCTAAGAGCGACTCTTCGTCTGATTCATTGCTGTCTTTGGTGATATAACGAAATACTTTCTTCGCCAATTCGGCTGAAACTTCGGGACTGAGCTTAGGCTGATTGCTATAGTCGAGCGCATACTCTATAAGCCCATCTATCTCATTGAAATGTGGTTGTTTCCACAGTGCGCGCAGAGCTGCTGTTTTTGCGGCAGGGTCAACATTGGCGCCCATAAAGCTGGCAAAGCTACCGCCAATTTCGATCTCTTCAGGATTAGGCAGATCTTCAGCCGTCAAAATGCGGTTTGGCTCCTCCGATTGCGATTCTTGTTGTTCAGCAACTGTGTCTGTGGTGATGCCAGCTCCGACTTCGGACTCAGACTCAAGGGGAGGATCTGCAAGGATTGCCTGGGATTGTTTGAGCGAGAGTGCAGCCTCCTCAGCGGCAACTTGTTCACGGCGCTGACTCCAACGACCAAAAAAACCACTGGCTTTAGGTGCTGTCTCTGTCATGTATCACTCCGCAAAGGGTCGCGACTCGGGCCTTGATTGTTGCGTCCATCGACGTGCTTACGGCGATAGGCCGCAATTTCGACCTCGCCATACTGAGTGATAAAAGCTTCTATCCAACAGGCAATCGCCTTTGGCATCAGCATATTAATCACGGGAGTGTTGCCCTCGAGGCAACCCGCCGCGACATTTTGATCCGCTGAGAGTAAAGCTGGCACCCAGGTACCGTCTGCCATTTCATCGCAGACTAAGTAGAGCATGGCGTTATCCATGTCGAGATTGATGCGATAGCTAGCACGCTCATCCTTGTGCAACTCAAGTAATACTAAGGTTGCATCTTTGGGGGCCTCGTGGGTAGCTGGGAGTAAGTGTTCAATTTCCCACTGTACTGAAGTCCAGCGGCCGGTCTGTTTCTCCACTTTTCGGAGTGAAACGTACATAGGCCAAACACTCGTTGTATGTTGCATTGTGTCTCCGTTTCAACTGAGTTGGAGGTCGCTCCATGAAATTGCGGATCGTTTTCACCAACAAACTAGGATAAAAGGTCATTGCAATATTGATGCCAGTAAACATGGGGTATTAGTTTGAAGTAGATCATCAAAATAGGTATAGGTTTGGGACATTTTGTCTAGCTGGTCATTTTGTCTGGGACATAAACGTCCAAGTGTTTCGCTTGAATTGCGGCAGATCACGCATTTAACCCCTAGTTTTATACCTAGGTACAAATATTGCTATGCTCTGGTCATCATTCGTTAAGCGGTAGCACTATGAATTCTGATAACAACACTAGTATAGACAAGCAGTTACAAGCAGATAATGGCCATTCGCCAGCAAGGCGTCAGTTTACTTTTGTGAAAACCCAGGCTGAGGTGCCATTAACTATTGCCGTAAAAGCCGTCGATGAAACCGGGGAAATACTGGATAAGTTTGTCGCCTGTGAGCGACCTCTTACGGTTTATTTAAACTGGCGCCCGATAGTCACCCTGATGACCTTAGGCGCAAAACCTGAGTCTCTGGCGTTAGGCTATCTGAAGAATCAAGGCTTTATTTCGGATGTGAGCCTGCTGGACTCTGTTATTGTCGATTGGGATGTTAATTCTGCGGCAGTGATCACCCGTGAGCAAACCACCGATCTCGATGAAAAACTTTCTGAAAAAACGGTGACTTCAGGTTGTGGTCAAGGCACTGTCTACGGCAGTTTTATGCAAGACTTGGATGATATTCGCTTACCTACACCAAGCCTTAAACAAAGCACGCTCTACAGTTTGTTGAAAAATATCAATGAATATAATGAAACCTATAAAAATGCGGGTGCTGTGCACGGTTGCGGCTTATGCGAAGCGGACCAAATCATGGCATTTGTTGAGGATGTAGGGCGCCATAATGCGGTGGATACCCTCGCAGGCGATATGTGGTTAGCGCAGGATCGCGGTGATAACAAAATTTTCTACACGACTGGGCGCTTAACCTCAGAGATGGTGATTAAAGTCGCCAAGATGGGGATTCCTGTGTTGTTATCTCGCAGTGGAGTCACGCAAATGGGATTAGAACTCGCGCAGAAATTAGGGATTACCATTATCGCCCGTGCCAAAGGACGACATTTTTTAGTCTACCATGGCAGTGAGAATCTTGAGTTTGATGTAAATACCTGTTCAACAAACTGATCTGCAATAGTAGGTATTGAACTAACAGTGAATATAAGGATAAGGACACAAGATGACTTCTGCCAGTGAATTGGTCTATATGAGTGCGAAGCAGGTGGCCGAGTATTTAGATCTAAATGAAAAGAAAGTCTATGCCATGGCGAACGACCGTATTTTACCGGCCACTAAAATTACGGGTAAATGGTTATTCCCTAAGGTGCTGATTGACCGTTGGGTGATGGACTCCTGCCATAGCGGTATGTTAACTGACAGACTATTGATTACTGGCAGTGATGATCCACTCTTATCTATGCTAGTTGCACGTTTAATGGCTCAGGTCGGTAGCCGTGAGCTTATTAGTTACAGTGCAACAGGCTCTCGTTTGGGGTTGGAGTTATTAGCTAAGGGCTATGCTGATGTGTGTACCTTGCACTGGGGGAGTATGGAAGATAGAAATATCCGCCATCCCGCATTGCTTAAAGGTTATCAAAACCACCAACAATGGATCATGGTACACGGTTATTCCCGTCAGCAAGGATTAATCATGCGTGCCGATATGCACCACAGATGCCAAGAGGAAGATAAAGTGGCGAGCATGCCTTGGCGTTGGGTGAGCCGTCAGGGAGGGGCTGGCAGTCAGCAACATTTAGAGCATTGGCTATTAAAGCAGGGTGCGCGTTTAGATCAACTCAATGTCGTGCTTACCGCCTATAGTGAACGTGAACTCGCGGGTTATATTGCCAGAGGGGATGCGGATATTGGTTTTGGTTGTCAATCGGTGGCTTTAGAAAGTGGCTTAAGCTTCGTGCCACTCATAAAAGAGTCATTCGATTTCGTTATGCCGCAAAGCATTTACTTTCGCCGTCAGCTACAACAACTCTTTACTATGTTAGCGGGTGGACACGCAAGGCAAATGGCGGCGCTACTCGGCGGCTATGATCTTACCGACTGCGGACAACTACTCTGGAGTGCAAGTTAAGCTCTTCGCTCAATTCCCCCTAAATTTAAGCATCAATGGACAGCCTTTTACCTTATATAGGCATATATAAGGTAAAAGGCTAGATTACAAAATCGGTTTTGTACCTCGGGGAAAATCCAAAGGACAATTGTCATCTTCAACCCTGTTATACCGATATCAGCACGTCTCCTCATATCGCAAACCATGCTTTACTGCGTGTACTAGGCATATAAAAGTAATCAGCAACGCTTTAAAAATAAGCTTTTGTGGATAAGTCTGGGGGTAACAAGTGGGTATGATGTGGCTAGGTTGGGTAATCAAAATTAAATGCAAAAAACCTTAAAAAAGCCCTTGCACAAAAAGTTTCACTGCCTATAATGCGCATCCACTGACACGGCAGACGGCGCTAAGCAGCCTGATGTGACAGTTCGTCGATGAGTTTACTGATTGATGAGCGAAAAGAAAGTTTGCAAAAACTACTTGACGCGAAACGGGAAATGCGTAAAATGCACGACCCTGAGTTGACGAGAAGTCAGCCCTAGCCAACTGGAAGCGTTCGGCGCTCAGTGTGGTACTCACCCTCTCTTACGAGGTTGAGTTGCTCTTTAACAAGATAAAACAAGAAATCTGTGTGGACACTCACAGGTGTTGAGTTAATCGAAACTGCTTAGCCTTAGGGTTGGCAGTCAAAGAATTAAATCAATGTAATAATGAGTGTTCATAGCAATATGTACAGTTTGTTTTGGTTTTTAAGCTGAAACAAAAAATCAGAATTCATTGAGCCGTTTCTTCGGAAACAAAAA
>NZ_JAKUKD010000026.1:0-98285 GCF_024197625.1 Shewanella sp. KJ2020
AACACGCTCTACAACGCCTAATTTAAAGGCTAAGGTGTAATCTCGTTGTGTGCGCTTACGGCTTGAGTTAATTGATGTTGTCATAAAGAAGTCCTCTTTATGTCAACGTATTTCAGGACGGGACATTAAGGCAAAAAAAAGCCGGATGATGAATCCGGCCACAAAAGAGTGTGTGTGAGCAATGTCGTGCTTGCAAACTCAGGAGCACTTTAAACACTTCAGATTACCAGTCATCGGTGTTAAAGATGAGTTTTGGAACGCAAGTTAACGATAATCATTCTCAATTGTGTTTGCAAGTTATTTAATGAAAAAAGTGCAAATCTTTACAAAGAGTGGCACTGATTTCCCTTAATCCCTTAGATAGACTTGCTCAAATGCAGCTTATGGTCGATAAGGTTTTTGGGGTCGGTGTTGAGTTCAGTAATCAAATACTGATTCCGGATCAATAAATTAAGCATCGCAGGAAAACGGTTCATCGTCTTAACTTGAATATGGCTATAACCTTGGCGATGGGCCCAAGTCTCTTGGTATTCCAGTAGACTCTGCGCCAGCCCTAAACGCCTAAAGTCGCTGGCAACACCCCCTAACCAACTGTAAAAACGGGTTGCATCTTGTCCGTATCCCAGCTTAAACCCCGCGAGTTCACCCTCAACATAGGCTAATAGAATCAAGCATGTTTTGCCTGTCAGCCGCTCCGTTAGGATTTGACTGGTGAGTGGACGATCGAGTTCTGGGATCTGCTGGCTAAGTTCAACGAGTTGCTCGGTTAGCTCGGGCGTCAGTACTGTCAGCGCTTTGATTTCAATAGAATACATAATTTTCTCTCATGAAAATCGGCCCCATTCAACAGCGAGAAGCAATTGGGGCCGAGGATAAACTGGCTAAATTATAACAGGTCTGGCCAGTTGAGTTAATCAGGAAACTACTTTTTGCGGACTGGTTTGCAAAATCTTGTCTTGTAAGATTTTTAGTAAAACACCGTAGGCAGGCAGGAATAGCCCTAAGCTCACGAGTAACTTAAAACCGTAATCGACGCTGGCAATCTCGGGCCAATTGGCGGCCATAAAGCTGTCCGATGAGGCATAAAAAGCAACGCTAAAGAAAACTAAGGTATCGACTAAGTTACCCACTATGGTGGATGCCGCAGGTGCAACCCACCAAGAGCGGCTGGCCCGTAGGCGAGCAAAGACGGTGATATCCATCAGTTGGCCAATCAAATAGGCGGCAAAACTGGCAAAGGCGATACGAAAGACGAAGGTATTCCACTGTCCAAGTGAATCAGCCCCTTGGAAGCTGCCCTGATGAAATAGCACGCCCATTACGTAGGAAATCATCAGTGCTGGCACCATAGCCTTAAGGATAATGCTGCGCGCAGCCGTTTGGCCGAAAATACGTACAGTGAGATCTGTGGCTAAATAGACGAATGGAAAGCTGAATGCGCCCCAAGTCGTGTGGTAACCAAATAGCTGAAATGGCAGTTGTACTAAGTAGTTGCTGACGCAAATAATCAGTATGTGGAATCCTACTAATAGGAGTAAGGCGCGGCGGAGCTGCGCTGTGGTTAACATTAACATTCTGTGGCCTTTTTAGTTGTGTAGGGCGGGGTGAGGGAACCCGCTAATGATCATTTTATTATATTGAATCGCTTATCAACCGATCCCAGTACACTGTAATCGGAGGGCGGCCATTATAATGGCCGTCCCTTAAGATGCAAGCTAACAGTGCATATTCCAACCACTTTTTAGTGATGGGGCGAGCTATCCTAAGCCTTGGGTATTTACACAACAAAGAGATAGAAACTATTCTACACTTCTTAATACATGAAGGAGGGAACGATGAGATCATTCTTTAGTGTATTTTGCCTGTGTTTGTTGAGCTTTTTTGCTTCGGCGACTCCCACCAATCCTGTCGTTATTAACCTAGTGACAGCAACCTGGGAGGGTTTCGCTAATCCCGATGAAACTGGCTACTACTTTGATATCCTTAACCGCGTTTTTCCGGCGCCAGAATGGCAGCTCAATGTGCAATTTGTTCCCTTTGCTCGTTCGATTTATCTTATTGAAAGTAATAGAGTCGATATGGTTCTCAGCGTGTACAAAGGAGATATTAAAAAGAGCCTATTGAGTGAGAATGCTGTCGAGATCGATTCTATTGATGCTGCTGTCACCCCAGACATTGCCGCTAGTTGGGTCGGGATCGAGAGTCTATCCCATAAGAAAGTGCGGGCCATGTTAGCCTATCGCTACAATATGCTGACACCCGTGCCCATGTACTACGAAGAAAGCAGCGATATGCTCACTATGCTCAATAGTTTAAATGCGGGTCGTATCGATGCCGTGCTGGATTATCGGAAAGGGATCATCTCCCTAGTGCCTAAACTAAGGGATAAGAAGAATTTTGTTATTATTCAAGGGGTACTAAAGGGTGAAACCTTTTTTGCCTTCGCGAATACCGAAAAAGGCCGTATGTTGAAACAGCATTTTGATATAGCCCATAAACGCTTAATCGACTCGGGTGAGCAAGCTAGACTCTTTACTGAGACGAAAGCGAATGGCTATTAAAACCCGATTAACGGTGGCTCGATAAGCTATTGTTCTAGAAGTTGTAATTGCTCGATAAGCTGCAGCCAGAGAAGCTATAGCTCGATCAGAATCGACATAATAGTCGCAAGTTTATTTTCCAGCTCTTGCCACTCGGCTAGTGGATCCGACCCCGCAATAATTCCCGCACCGGCAAATAGATTGATTCGACCGGGTTCGATAAGGGCACAGCGGATCGCCACCGAAAATTCACTCTCGTACTTATTGAAATAACCGCAGGCCCCTGCATACCAACCGCGCATATAACCTTCGCGCTGACGAATAAAGCTCATCGCCGAATGCCGAGGTAAGCCTCCAACCGCAGGTGTGGGGTGCAGTGCCTGTAGGAGTTGAAAATCATTCACCCCCGCCTTGAGTTCGGCCCGAATAGCCCGGTGTAAATGTTGAATATGGTTCAGTTTAAAGATAGTGGCCGATTCCTCCGCGCCCACATAATGGCTCAGTGGCGTGAGCATATTCACTATATGGCTACGGACTAATTGGTTTTCGACGCTATTTTTATTGTCTTCGAGTAGGGCATTTGCTAGGGCAATATCTTCCTCCTGATTTAACCCTCGCACTGTCGTACCCGCTAATGCCTCGGTAAATAGTTCCTGTTGGCGGCGGCGGAATAAGCGCTCGGGCGAGCAAGAGATAAAAGTGCGATCTGGGCTAAATTGAAAACCAAATTGGAAGCTATTGGGATTACGCCCCTGCCAGCAGGCGAGCACCATCCAAGGGTCAACCCGTTCATTGACTTCAAGTTGGGTTAATCGGGATAGCACGACTTTTGGGGTGTCTTGGTTAAATTTGGGATCGACTACTTGCTCGACTAATGCCTTCCAGCGCTGAAAGTCGGGTCTATCGCTACGCCCCAATAATGCGAGTTTGTTTGGTGGTGCTAAGGGTTTCGCGGGCATAACGGCTTCGATGGCCGCGATGGCCTTATCTATTTCCGTGTGGGGATCGTTATCGGCAAAATTGAGGTTAACTCTCAAACTGAATTGAGCCCCGCTGCGCCTAAACTCGATGCGAGGCAGTACAAAACGGCTATTACCGAACTCGGGCCAAGATTCTATGCTGCGATCGAAGGCCACGCCGCCATAGTAGCGAATGTCCTGGTTGGTCGAGAGGGCACGTTGTGCTTGGTAAGCTTGCGCCAGTTGCTGATCATCGACGCCGGTTTCAAATTTAAAGTCTTTACAGGCGCCTATGGCAGTCACTTCTTCAATACGATCGCGCCCATGCCAGTAGATTCTGGGGTATTGGGTCTGGGATGCCAGCCATGAAATCAAAGGCATAGATACAGTTGCTTGGGATAACTGCACTATAGGTTCGGTAGGGGGAACCTGCTTTAATTGAATAAGTTTGTCGATGAGACGCTTAAGGTCTTCAGACAGGGCATGGACGGGCAAAGAAAACTCCAAAGATAATAAATAAAGGCTTAGGGCCTATGGGTGCTCTGGGCACCAGTGATTTTTTGATTAAGTGAATACATTCTTATTCAGGTACTTTGGATTTTTCGGTATCAGTACGTAAATAAGAATCTTTCGCTCAAATTAAAGGCCGTGGCCTTAGGTGTCAAGATGTTAGCCGCTTGGCTGTGACTTTTGCCATAGTCTCATTTTGTGGCGATAAAAAATGTGACTTGAGTGGGTCTTTTTGTCGACAAGTTAGCTGTCGATGGACATTTTGTCCTTTAACTATCTGTTGTCTTTCCCTTTTGTTTTATTTAATCGATCTGAGTCGGTTTTTAGCAGTTTTTGGGTTGAGACTGAATAATCACGGCCCACAATAAGCGGCACATCTTACATTTTCTATGTGACAACAATAACATGATTACCACTAATACCCTCTTTAGCGTGTCGTCTTTGGCTTTGGCCATTGGTCTTAGTTTTGCGGCTCAAGCCGATGATATCTCTCGAGATCCACTACTCAATATCAATGAAGTGATCGTCGTTCACGGTGACGGTGGGGAGGCCAGTGAAATGGCGACAACCCACTGGAGCATTAGTGAGGAGGAGATCCGCGCCTTGGGCGCACAAACGCTAGATCAAGTCTTAAAGAATGTGCCTGGTGTGTATATTCGCGTGGGCGGTGACGGTACTCCTAGAGTCGATATTCGTGGTTTTAAAACGCGCCATGTCACCCTTTTAGTCAATGGCGTGCCTATGGTTAGTGCCGACGACGGGCAATTCGACCCGAGTGTGATCCCTACCAGTCAAATCGCCTCGGTCGAAGTATCCGTGGGGCCGACGTCGGTACTTTATGGTCCGAGTGGTGCGGGTGGGGTGATTAATATTATTACCAAGCAAGGGGATACGGCTCCTGCACTTTCTGGGCGTTTAGAGGCGGGTAAGGATAATACCTTCAACGGTGATATTAGCGCCGCAGGTTCGGGGGATGATTGGCAGGGGCTCGTCAGTGTTAGCCGTCAACAGACGGACGGCTTCCCAATGTCGAATGATTTTGAACCGACACCATCTCAAGATGGGGAACTGCGAGTGAACTCGGATAAAGAAGTTAATAACTTCTATGCCCAAGGCAGCTACTGGTTATCCGATAAGACACAGTTGATTGCAAATATGGCCCTGCGCAGTGGCGAATGGGGTAAACCCGCCCGTGATGGTACCGGTAGTGGCAAGATGAAGTATGAGCGTACCGATGATTATGACTCACATACTGCCCAGTTAGGTTTGGCGCATAGGTTTGACGATACTTTTACGCTGCGTGGATTTGGCTATCACAATCAAAGCGATACCTTAGAGGCCTCCTATGCCGATGAAACCTACCAAGCTGTCACTCAATCCCAAGATGGCCGCTCGGTCGTCCAAGGTATCAATCTACAACTGATCACGGATTTACATACCGCAGGCTTGTTAACGACTTCGGTTATTGCTGAGGAGCAAAGTTGGAAGTCGGTAGTCAATACTTATCCAGCGACTGGCAGTAATAGTGGTTCAGGTGGCAACGGCGGCGGTACAGGCTCTGGTGGTGGTTCAGGCGGTGGCAACGGCGGCGGTACCGGCTCTGGTGGTGGTTCGGGCGGCGGCAACGGTGGCGGTACAGGCTCTGGCGGTGGTTCGGGCTCAGGTGGCGGTAACGGCGGTGTCGAAAACTTAAATGATTCCGCATGGTTATATACTGCGGCGGCTGAATATCAGTATCAATCTGAGCATCAATACGGCTTTACCTTAGGTGGTGCTTATCATTCACTCGATACCAGTGATGGCACGGATAACAACTATTCGGCCATGGCCTCTAGCTATTGGCAGCTAGTGCCGGATTCGCGCCTGAGTTTGAGTGTTGCGCGCAAGGTGCGCTTCCCTTCAATGGTGAACTTGTATTCGCAATTCTCTGGTAATAGCGATTTAGAGGCCGAAGAATCTAAACATCTGGAGTTGGGCTTAGAGCAAAATCTACCCGCAAGCACGGATTTTTCTGTTTATGGTTATTACACAGATGCGGAAAACTATATCGCTAAGGATATCGATGGTTTCTACCAAAATATGGGGCGCTATAAGTTCAAAGGGATTGATTTTCAAATTAATAATAAGGCTATTGAGCATTTAGATCTGAGCTTCTCCTACAGCTTCTTAGACTCTGAAGAGATGGACGGTGACGATACCTTAGATGCGCTGCAATACCGCCCTCGCCATCAATTACGCTGGCAGATGAGTTACGAGTTTCCCTTCGAAACTCAAATACATCTGAATGTGGAGCGTATTTTGGATCAAGTCTATGCGACTCAAGTGAAGGTTAACGGTCAGACGCAATATCAACAACAGTCTCTGGATAACTACACCTTAGTCGATGTGAATCTGGTGCAACCATTAATCCAAAATAAATTAGATGTTTATCTACGAGCAACCAACCTGCTGGATGAAAATTACTACCAGAGTGAAGCATTGCCACAGGCGGGACGGCAGATCTTTCTCGGTGTGAATTGGCAGATTTAAGATGACACTCCTAGAGCTTAAAGGCGTTAGCTTCAACTATGGTAGCCAGTTACCGACTGTATTGCAGGAGGTCAACTTAAGTATTGGTTCCGGCCAATGCCACTGTGTGAGCGGGCCTACGGGTTCTGGGAAGTCGAGTCTGTTAAACCTACTTGCGGGGGTGTTAAATCGCCCCCACGAGGGTGAAATCTGGCGTAACCCTAAGCTAGTGACGGGGTTGGTGATGCAGGACCCGCAAATTCAACTCATTAGGCAGACGGTGGGGGCTGAGGTCGCCTTTGCGCTGGAAAATCTCGGTATTCCCGCAGAGCAAATGCTGCCTAAAGTACAGCTTGCATTGCGGCGTGTGGGGCTGTATTTACGCCTGGATACCCCAGTGAGCACGCTATCACTCGGCCAGAAATACCGGCTAATGATAGCCGCTCAACTGGTATGCGAGCCCCATTTACTGTTGCTCGATGAGCCTTGGGCGCAGCTCGATGATCACGGTGTAAGCGAGCTATTAATCGTACTGCGTAATCTTATCCAAGAGGGGATGGCGCTGGTATTGGTTGAGCATAATGCCTCCGCCTTCAGCGACATTATCCAGTATTACTGGCAGTTAGAGACGGGCAAATTGTCTGCAGGCATTTATACCGTGAAGGATGCGCCGCCAGACGAGGCTCCCGTATGGCGCAGTCAGTTTAACCACTTAGGCAAAGTGCTCGTCAGTGCCGAGGCCTTCGATTTCGGCTTCGATGGCAGCTCAGTGCTATTTGCTTGTCCACAGGGATTTCAACTGCGGGCGGGTGAAATCGTAGCTTTAGTGGGGGATAACGGCTCAGGCAAAACCAGCCTATTAAAAACCATCGCTGGCGTGCTGAGTTTAAGGCAGCGCTTACCTCTTAAAGTGCTAGGACGAAGACCAAAGCTTGGGATCTACGGCGCCGAACTGGGGCTGTTGATGCAAAGGCCGAGTCGACAATTGTTTGAAACTAGCGTGCTGGCCGAAATGCAGTTCAGTCTCAAGCGTTTTGAACTCCCTAAAGCGCGCGCATCGCAGATGTTGGATGAGTTACAGCTATCGGATTTAGCTGAACTGTCACCCCATAAATTATCCTACGGTCAACAGCACTTAATTGCCTTAGCCTCATTAGCCTGCTTATGCCCTAAGGTATTGTTACTTGATGATCCTCTAGCCGGAATGGATAAAGATTACCACGGCAAAGTGTGGCATTTGCTACAGAGTTTAAGCTCGCAGGGCACTGCCATCTTGCTCACTAGCCATAGGCATATTGAGCATAGGGCGGTGTCACGGCAACTTAGCCTACGTAATGGTCAGTTGACGGAAGATCCTATGGAGATGGAGGCGCGTTATGTGGGGTAGCTGTCGACGTTCGCGCCAGCGAATACGGGGACATTGGAGTCGCGAGCGGCGTGAAACGGCTATCTGCAGCCTAGCACTGCTATTCGTCTGTGTGCTCTCGGCCTGTGCTTTTGTGTTACCCGCTTATTTACTCCTGCCACTCGCAGGGCTGAATGGGCTGTTAGTGATCCACGGTTTACTGCGTCGCGGCAGTATTTTGGGGGTACTAAAGCTAGGTTTAGTGCAACTGAGCATCACTTTGAGTCTGTATTTAATCCTCTATGGCACAGCGCATTTAGCCCAGGGGGCCATAGTGGTTGCACGTATCATTTTGGCCACCATTCCCGGCTGGTGGCTGTGTATTACAATTCCCCCCGAGCGCATCGGCGAAGTGTTGAGTGCTTTTCTGCCGACTAAGTGGGCCTTTGTGGTCGCGGCCTCCTTAAGTTTATTGCCTTATATGGCCGATGAAATCCGCGAGATCTACCATATTCAATGTTTGCGCGGGGCACGCATTACCCCAAGGGCGCTGCGTGATCCGAGAAATTGGGCCGAGTTGGTATATTGCGTGTTATTTCCCGTCTTGATCCAATTGCTTAAATTATCTCGTCAAATGGCTATTGCGGCGCAGAGCCGTCATTTTGGCTTAAACCAGCGGCCAACCCATTGGCATTCCCCGAGGGACAACAATGACTAAAAAACTTCCCCTTAGCCTGCAAGACTCGCTCTTTGTTGGCTTTTGCGCCACCTTACTGGTGGCATTAACGAGCATGTTAAGGCTGAAACTCGGCATATCTGGACACAGTATGTTTTTAATGAGTTTTTTCTATCTGATTTGCTACGGGGTGTTGGGCCGCTTCGGTAGCATGACGGCCTGTGGCGCTATTGCTGGTCTTGTGGCTATGGCTCTGGGCGTCGGGAAAGGTGGGCCTATGATACTGTTAAAGTTTGTCTTACCCGCCATAGCCATGGATCTTATCGCCTTGCTTTTACCTCTGAGTATGGCATTGCATTGGCGCTGCGTGATTTTAGGCATAGCGGGTTGCATTGCCTGGGCCGGTAAAGTGGCGCTGACCAATATCCTAGCGGGCATGGAGTTGGATGTTGTATTGATTCAATGGGGGATGAGCGTATTAAAAGGCGGATTCTTTGCCACACTTGGCGCTTTGCTTGTGCCGCCTGTGCTTACGCGCTTAAAGGCCCACGATCTGTTGCACAGAGACAAATTTTAAAACTCTAACCCTAGGAATGTAGATGAAAAACTGGCTAATTTGTATCGATGACACCGATGATATCGGTACTAAGGGCACCGGGGAAATTGCCGAGGAAATCGCACACCTCCTCGAGAGTATTTCCGGCGGCAAGGCTTCCTTCGTGACGCGGCACCAATTATTTGTACACCCCGATATTCCCTACACCTCCCATAACAGTGCCATGTGTTTTGCGCTGCGCTCACCACTGACTCAGGCTGAGATCCACCAATATGCCGTTGCCCATTTAATCGCTGAGTCGGCGCCTAAGGCAGATCCGGGTATCGCCATACTCAATGTCGACTCTCAATACGATGCAGTGGCCCTAATGGAGTTTGGTCGTAGAGCAAAAACCGAAGTGCTCACTAAGCTTGCGGCCTATGATCTAGCCGAACAACTCAATATCCAGTTAACTGAGCATGGCGGCACTGGCCAAGGTGTTATTGGCGCGTTAGCGGGGTTAGGGCTGCGTTTGATGGGCAGCGATGGACGAGTAAAAGGGCAAATTAAACTTGGCCAGTTTGAGGATGTTGCACTCGAACTCACTGTTGCTGAGATCCTTGAGCAAACCGGGCTAGATGCTGTGATGAGCACTGAGCGGTATCCCCTCGCGGCGAATGATCGAGTACAGCTCAAGGGTAAAGTGAAAGCCGTTTACCTTGGGCATCAGTTTGTGTTGTTAGTCGATAGAGAGGCTGAAATATGGCGTAATGCGGGTAAGCAAGCATTACAGGCCTATTAGAGGGAGGTTGAAATGACACCCATATTGGCCGAGCAGGCATTTGAATTAAAGGATAACCGCTGGATTTTCCGCGCGGGGTTGAACCAGTATTCGGCGGCCAGGCGAGTAGCACAGGAATGCACAGGTTTTATCCCCGATGATGAGGATGAGCAAGTCGATGACGAGCCTCGCTGCTGTTACAACTGCCAGTATCGGCGTTGGCTGGTTGAGAGTTTTGAATGCCTGCTATTAAAAAATCAGCATTATTAGTCGATTAGCTAAATTTTGCGCAATAGCCTCCTCATTTTGCTTGGCTTTTATGATGTTCTTCTCGGCGGGTAACAAAGTGTATGGTGATTTTGTTATCCCCGACATAGAATGCCAGTAAGCTGTTCTATACTACCAAAAGTAAGACACACTTAACTGCTTTGATGTTGTTTGGTTCTTTTATGGTTTTCTATAAAGTTAGTTATCCTTGGGGTTGCAGAAATGAGTGAGCCGGCAGAATCAGTTGATCTTATCAAATTGCCTGTGTCGCAACTGACATTGGGTATGTTTGTCAGTGCTATAGATAAAAGTGATAAGGGCCAACTTGCGATTACCAATGCGGGGCAAATCAAGCATAAGGATGCCATTGTAAGGCTCGCTAAAAACGGCATCAAATTCGTTTGGGTCGATACCGAGCGCTCGGCAGAACACTGTGGTTTTAAGAAGAAAATCAGCAACAATATCCCGACCAGCAAAAAATCCCAATTAACCCGAGAAAAGCAACAGGAGCAAGCTCAAGTCATTCTCACCGAAGCTAAGGATCTTATTCGTAAGGTGTTAGCCGAAACTTTCGAAGGCAAAGCCATAGAGGTGAAGCCCTTCGAGACATTAGCCGATAGCATGATCGAATCTGTCTTCCTCGATGAAGACGCGCTTAAGTGCATGTCTGCGCTCCGTTCAAAAGATGCCTACCTACTCGAACATTCAGTGAATGTCGCCTTTTTACTCGTTACCTTCGGCAAATACCTCAAACTCGACCGTGAGATGCTGCGGGAAATGGCCGTCGGTGGGATTTTGCATGATATTGGCAAGATTAAAGTCGACAATAAAGTGCTGCACAAGCCGGGCAAACTGACCCCGGAAGAATTTGAGCATATGAAGCTGCACCAAGTGTATGCGCTTGACATTATGAACGAAACTACTGGTCTTTCGCAGATCAGTAAAGATATCTGCTTGATGCACCATGAAAAGTTAGATGGTCGAGGTTATCCAAGGGGGCTGAAGGGCGATGAAATCCCCCGGCATGGGCGCATGAGCTGTATCGTCGATATTTTCGATGCCTTGACGGCGACGCGCTGTTACAAAGAGGCCATGAGTCCTGCTGCGGCCTTTAAAATTTTACTGAGCCTGACGCCATTCCACCTAGATAGAGAACTGGTCTATGAGTTTATTCGCTGCATAGGCGTTTATCCCGTGGGATCCCTAGTTGAATTATCGGATGGCCGTATCGGTATTGTCTGGGCCTCGAAGGACAGAGATGCACTTCACCCGATCGTAAAATGTTTTTATTCTTTAAAGGCAAAGCGTTACACCGAAGTCACTATGGTTGATCTCCTCAAGTCTGAGCTGCACATCGAGCGGGGAGTCTCGCCAAGTTCACTGGATATTGATCCAACGCCTTTCTATTGATCTTCCAATTTGGTGGTTATTTTAAAGGCATAATCAGGATCTTGCGGCTAACGAAGCGGGATCAAGCCATTTGGCGGCCTAATGACCACAGCATGGGCTTAGCTGTTATAGCTATTTGTTATTGAAAATCGATATTTGCCGGGTTTTTAGTTCTAAACAATAATGAGCATCCCCTAAGTTTGCAGGAAGATGCAATTGAAAAACTGGCTGATTATCGTGTTTTCCCTGATTGCCTTGATCGCTTCGACGCAAACCACAGGGCTAGTGCGTTCACTGATCGAATTTTCTGCCTTTGTTGGCGTCCTCAGTTGGGCTTGGCGGATCAAGCCAAGTGCCGAGTAACCTTAAGCTTTAGTTATTGAAAATACAGAATATACACTAGAGACATTATTCCTATTGCTGCCCACAGCATTACCCCAAGCAACAGCGGTTTGGGGCCACTCGCCCGCATTTTCTGCACCGTAATTCCCGCACCAATCAAAAACAAACACAGCACTAAGGCACGTTTTGACACAGTAAATAGGATGTCATACACGGCATTAAATTGTGGCAACCAATGGGCCACGGCAATGGCTAAACAATAAAAACCGATAAAATACGGTAGGTTAAGTTTGCGCTTATCACCACCAAACAGCATAGCGCTGACCAATGCTATCGGGATAATCCACAGGGCGCGGGCGAGTTTAATGGTGGTTGCGGTTTTTAAGGCTTCATCGCCGTAGGCCGAAGCCGCACCAACAACCGATGAGGTATCGTGGATGGCGATGGCGCTCCACACGCCAAAATCGTATTGGCTCATATTGAGCAAGTGGCCCAGTGCGGGGAATAAAAACAGCGCGACCGAATTGAGCACAAATACGCAGGCCAAAGCCGTAGCGGTTTGATCGTTGCGGGCATTGATGGCTGGCGCCACCGCGGCAATGGCGCTGCCACCACAAATCGCGGTGCCGGAGGCGATTAAGTGGCCCGTGACGGGATCAAATTTCAGTGCGCGGGTGAGCACAAAGCCTAGGGCTAAGGTAAAAAAGATGGAACCGACAATAAGGCCAAAGTTGTTACTGCTCGCTTCAATCGCCGCATTTAAATTAATGCCAAACCCTAAGCCAATGATCGAGTAAGACAGGAGTTTTTTGGTGAGTGCGGCAATATTCCATTGGGTTGGCACCCAGCCAAGACTGGCTAAGGTGAAGCCCAGCACTAACGCCATGGGGGACGAGATAAAAGGAGCGAGGCATAACAGGCCCGCACAAATGAAGATAATACGTTGACGTTTATTCTGTTGGGTTAATGTCGACGAAGAATTCATAACACCTTAGGCTCGAGCGATTAGGGTTTATCGTTCCAACACAGATCTTCATATTAAGCGACTGTCACAACATGACTATTAATAAGGATGGATCTTGGAGGCTGAGTGGAGGGCATTATAGCTGTGACTGCTTGCTTCAATAAAATCAATTTAACTTATTTAGTTAGTCAGTTTTATTTACTGTTTTGCGGATGACGGATGACGGATGACGGATGACGGATGACGGACAGAAAAGGGAAGGAGATTAACTTAATTCCGTTAATCCCCTCGATAGATTATAAATTCACTATAGTTTTCAAACTGTAATCACCACCATCCTTGGCGGTAAATTGTTTATCTTGGGTATCGTTAGCACTGGACATACCCGCATGCAGCAAACTGAGCCAATGGCGAGAAGCGCTAGAACGGGCTTCTGTTGTTTCCATCGATAATGGCGCTTCGATTTGGACATCTTCCAGATTGGCCAGATCCCTTGCACCTATCATACCGCTGCGGTCGAAACTGAGTTCTACATGACAACCTTGATCCTGCAACACTATGGCGCTGGGGGAGTCTTTGGTGCCGTTAAAGGCCACAAACTGTTTTGGTTGGCGTAAACCACTGTGGCTGCCATCGGCAAAAAAGGCCAACAGGTGTTGATAGTAAACCACATAGCTGCTGACATCCTGGTGTGAACCCGAGTTAAGTGGAAAGGCTCTGTCGAGGAACTGTTTCGCCTTGGCGATTTTCTCTTGCTCGGCGACATTCACTTGGGCCACGGCGAGCACTTCTTCTGCGATGAGGCTATTTAGATTCGGTTGGATCTGGTTGCTCTGGATCATTGACATATTCATCGCTCGTTCCTCTTACTCTTCCAATTTAAAAAATTCAGGGTTTTGATTTAACTTGTGGCCTATCAAAGTTTGTCTTCAATTTGGTTTGTCCGCTTTAAGTGCTTATCCACTTTTAGGGTGAATCCTTAAGCATTTCTGATACTGGAATGGCTTAGCTTGTGGGCATTCGTCTTTCCTTGATTGCTTGATTTGTAGTCTAGTCTTTTTTTGACTACAATTTCACAATAAAAATTTTACAATGTGAATTTTACAAAATGCGCAATGACCAGAGCTTGATGAGAAAATCACACTTCCTCGGGACAAAAATACGTAACCTACGGAAACGTAACAATTTAACCATGGAAGATTTATCGGCACGCTGCATCCGAGTCGATGCGGGCAGTGCGCCCTCTGTGTCATATTTGTCGATGATCGAGCGCGGCAAACGCGTGCCCAGTGCCGAAATGTTGGCGGTGATCGCCGCCGTGTTTCAAAAAGAAGTCGATTGGTTTTTAGATGATGTTCCCGAAGAAAGCGCCATTACGCCGGACAAGGGCCGCCGTGGTGGGATTAGCGGCATGGCACTCGAGCCCAGCTTTTTGTTTTCCAATGATATTTTGCAAATCGCCATCCCTGAAATGCTATCGCAGACCGGGATCTCGGGTCGGCAGTTTGCCCATTTGTTGATCCGGGCCCATCAGGAACACCATCAAAACCATTTCCCCGATCTTGAACGTGCCGCCGAAGAGGTCGGGCTTAAACGTATGCCTTTGTCCCTCGAGGATATGCTGGATATTGCCAAGGGCATAGGCTTAAAAATCAAATGGATTGATAGCACGCCACAGGAAGTTATCGACGAGCGTGGTATCAGTTCGCACCAGTTAGTCACATCATTTTTCGAGCCGCCGAGCACGATTTACATCAATAAAATGCTTAAAAACCGCCCCAGTCGGCTTAAGTACGATCTCGCCGCCCATATCGGTCATTGCGTATTACACAATAAAGATGGGCTTAAGAGTGTGATGATCTCCGGCCGTAAACTGGAGATGGATGAAGAAGTGACCATGCAATCCAATACCTTGAACGCACAGGATATTTTACATGCGTGGCGCGATTTTGAATCCAGCTTTTTTGCCGGAGCCTTGTTATGCCCTAAAGTGCCCTATCGACAATTGCTCGATCGTCACGGTTATGAGATTGAAGTACACAAACAGCTGCAAGTCTCGGCCTCAGTCGCCATGCGGCGCATGACGGTCGTATCGCCTTATCCCCATTGGCATTATTTTGATGCCTATGCGCCGGGCAAACTTAAGGCCGTTTACCGTGGCAATGGTATTCCTCTGCCCTGGGGCAATATGCGGCTGGTGGAAGACCCCTGCCAGCATTGGGCTGTCTTTAGGATGATCAGCGAACCAACGGTCGGCACCTCGGCGCAAATTTCGATTTTAAATGTGGGCAATGAACCACGGATTTACTGCTGCGAGTCGATTAAGGTCGAAGACTCGGCGGGCAACCCCCATGTGCTCTGCGCCGGTATCGACTTAAACCCGGCCATTGAGGCCCAAGGTAAGGATGCGCTCTCTATCGCCCATGATTTAAAATCTGCCTGTGTCTCCGGTGGCGGCTCGGTCGCGATTCCTAAACATATAAAGAGTGACTTAGTGAGCGTGGCTAAGATTTTGAATATCAACTGGATTGAACGTGGGATTAAAAATGATGCCCGCTTAATTTGCTCCCGCGGCGCCGTCTGCCCGCGCCAACCCAGCTGTTATCAAGCGGGTAAATCCCAGTGTGATGGGGCTGCGTAAATCACTATTTGATTTACGTTGAGTTTTGCGGCCTTACGGCCTTACGGCCGAGGTGAATCAAGGTCGTGGGTCTTCAACCCACACCCGACCAAGAGGGGATCAACAGCAATTCCCTCTTGGATCTCCCTTGCCGCCCCCAACGGAGTTGAAAGCCCCTTGTGCTCATTGGCAAATTTGCTATCGCTTCCGAAGGATGCGTCCCTGCACCTGCGAAAGCTAGTCGGTCATCCATGACCGAACTCACGCAATTTGCCTATTCGCCCTGCGGCAACTCCGAGGGGAGTCGTATCCTGCGGCATTAGAAGTGAGTCTAGGCTTAAAGAAATCTAGCGGTAATTCTTTCTTTTGAGGCAAGAATATTAAAGGAGTTAAATGTGAATAGGTTATGGATATTACTGTTAGTTTTTGTTCTGGGGCATCCAATATCCATTGCCAACGCCAAAAACTGTAAAAAGGGTCAACCGTGTGGCAACTCTTGCATTTCTTGGAACAAAACTTGTCGTATCGGATCGGTAAATACAAGTGCTAGCGTCTTGGCATCACAAGAGACAAGCCATTTCAAATCGCCAAACGCGGATATGGTGAGTAATCCCGTTCTGGAGAATGGACAACTATATGAAGTGACTATCGATAAGCTCAATATCCGCAATAAACCCAAGAAAAATGGGGATTTACTGGGCTCACTCTCAAAAGGTGAGCGTATTAGTGTGCTTGCTGCAAGCGGTGATTGGAAGGCTTTTCTATATCAAGACAAACTCGCTTGGGTATTTTCGAAACATTTAAAAGCCGTATGAGAAATATGAAGCTCTATTTCTATGACGAGTACTTAAATAAAGCCCCAAAGCAGAAACGTTGGGGCTTTATTATTTAGATAATTAGCAGCGTTTGGCGTAATAGCACTAAGCTCTAATCTGTCCTGTGCCTGAAACCAGATATTTTTCAGTGGTTAGGGCTTCGAGTCCCATGGGGCCGTAGGCATGTAGCTTAGTGGTGGCGATGCCGATTTCGGCGCCGAGACCGAGTTCGCTGCCATCGGAAAAACGTGATGAGGCATTCACCATCACCACAGCGGCATCCACTGCGCGTTGAAAGCGGGCGGCGGTGAGTTCATTGTCGGTGCAAATCACCTCGGTATGATGGCTGCCAAACTTGGCGATATGTTGGGTGGCGACTTCAAAGCTGTCGACTTGGCGAATGGCGATTTCTAAGTCTAAGTATTCTTGGCCAAAATCTTCTTCCGCCATATAAGTGCAGGCATCGAAATACGCGGCGGCCTGGGGGCAAGCATTGATCTTAACTTGATGCTCGGCCAGTGCTTTAGCGATGCGGGGCAGGAATCGCGGCGCGATATCCTTATGCACTAACAAGCCCTCGAGGGCGTTGCATACGCCAGTGCGTTGGGTTTTGCCATTAAGCAGCAACTCCATGGCGATATCTTGATTGGCGTCCTTATCTACATATAAATGACACACACCTTTAAAGTGCTGAATAACCGGAATGCTGCTGTTTTCAGTGACAAAATTAATTAGTCCTTCGCCACCACGGGGGATGATCACATCGATAAACTCCCGCTGCTGCATCAGTTCGAGCATCAGGGCGCGGTCAGGATTTGGGATTACGCTGATAAGTGCTTTAGGCAAGCCATAAGAGGTCAGTACCGCCTGTAAAATGTTGGCGATCACTTTACTGGTGTGCAGCGCTTCTTTGCCGCCGCGCAGAATGATGGCATTGCCGGATTTAAAACACAGGGCGCCAGCATCGGCGGTGACATTGGGGCGCGCCTCGTAAATCATACACACTACGCCGAGTGGCACGCGCATCTTACTGATGGATAAGCCATTAGGTCGTTTACCAATAAAACGCTCGCGCCCAACGGGATCGGGCAGGGCGGCGATGGTTTCTATCCCTTGCGCCATCGCCTCGATGCGATCTTGGTTAAGGGTGAGGCGATCGACCATAGCGGGGCTTAAGTTGTCCTGTGTTGCACGGTGCACATCAATCAGGTTGGCACTTTGGATCTCATAGGTTTTTTCCCTTAATGAGCGCGCCATATCCAGTAAAACGGTATTTTTTAGCGACTCATCGAGTTGGGCGAGTGTGCGGGCCGCATGGGCGGCATCGGCAGATATTTGTTTGATTAGGCTCATAGTTTCTCCACTCCAATAGGTTTAAGAATGGCGATATTCTTATCGGAAATAATGGGTCCGGTTTTTTGCTGGAATTCACTGGCAAACGCCTGATCATCCTGCTCGGTAATAAAACTCAGTAGACAACTGCTGTAGTTGGATTTGGCTTTTGCCAACTTAGTGCCATCGCCTTTACGCACTAGAATGGTATCACCCACTGAGAAATCCCCTTTCACTTCAACCACATCATCGCTGGTTAATTGCTCGCTATGCTGATCGAGTGCGAGGTCAAAATCATCCTCGACGATCACTTCGCCCTGCGCTTGCGAGGTGTGGGTCATCCAATGCAAATGCTCCTGCATTGGTTTTTCATAGGGAGTGAAAAGGGTGCCCGGATTTTGCCCCTTTAGCAGTTGGCTAAAGGAGTCGACATTAAAGCCATTGATAATAAAGGTTTCAATGCCATGGGAGATGGCTTTTTCGGCGGCTTGGATCTTAGTGCGCATGCCTCCGGTGCCAACATCGCTGCTGGCGCCTCCCGCCATGGCATAGATCTCGGCATTGATTTCAGTCACTTGCTTGATCAATTTGGCATTGGGATGCTCATGGGGATTTTGATCATAGAGTCCATCTACATCCGAGCAAATGATCAAGGTGTCGGCATCGGCCGCAGCCGCCACCATGGCCGAGAGATTATCATTGTCACCAACCTTAAGTTTGTCGGCGGTGACGGCGTCATTTTCATTGATGATCGGCATTAAACCGTGTTCGAGCAGGCTAAAAATGGTGTCTCGAATACTGATATAACGCTCGCGATTACGTAAATCGCCATGGGTTAGCAGCAGTTGGGCGGTGGGAAAATCAAATAGCTTATTCCACGTCGCCATCATATCCGCCTGACCCGCAGCCGCCATGGCCTTTTTAAGCGTGACACTGGGTTTTTCGTCAGCACCAAAATGATGCCATCCGGCGGCAACCGAGCCGGATGAAACCAACACCACTTGTATCCCTTGGACGCGGCAGTAGGTAATAAACTGCGCGATACCCAAGAGATAATGGCTACTGCAACCTTGCTTGTGGGGCGCGATTAAGGCGCTCCCCACTTTCACAACGATACGTTTACGGGGAGAGTCTGTCATAACGCCTCCTTAGCTTTCCTCGGCCAATACACGACCGGCCTGATGGAATTGCTTAGTGGTTTTAGGACAAGGATCGGTATCGAATCGGCTGACGAGATAGATAACAGTACTGCTCACCACAAAGCCTGGGATCATCTCATACACTAAGCTACTCAAGGTCTTACCATCGGCAAGCACTGGCGCGTAAATCCAAAAAAGTACCGTGAGTGCTCCTGAGATAATGCCTGCAATCGCCGCTTTATGGGTGAGGTTCGCTTTATACAAACTAAACAACACCAGCGGACCAAAGGCGGCACCAAAGCCTGCCCAAGCGTTACTCACAAGGGAGAGGATGCTGTTAGAGCGGTCGAGCGCCAGCAAGGTTGCCACTATCGCCACACCAGCAACCCCGTAACGGCCCATTTTTACCATCTCTTTTTCGCTCGCGTCTTTCTTCGAGAGGGTGCGGTAAATATCTTCGGTCAGTGAACTCGACGAGACTAATAACTGCGATGAAATCGTGCTCATAATGGCTGCTAAAATCGCTGCCAGCAGGAAGCCGCTGACCAAGGGGTGGAATAGTAACTCTGAAAATACGATAAAGATGGTTTCAGGGTCTGACAGTTTCATCCCAAATTTATTGGCGTAGGCAACGCCCACTAATCCCGTCGCTAAGGCGCCGATAATAGTCACTGTCATCCAACTCATGCCGATGCGTCTCGCGGTTTTAATGTCGGCGACCGAGCGGATCGCCATAAAACGCACAATAATATGCGGCTGGCCGAAATACCCAAGCCCCCACGAGAGGCTAGAGATTAGCCCAAGCAGGGTCACATTTTGCATGGCATCGGTAAAATGTGGGATCGACTGATAGGCAAAGTTCATCATGCGGTCGGCGCTGGTAAATTCTTGATAGGCCACGAAAGGCACTAAGACCAAGGCGACAAACATGATGCAGCCCTGCACAAAGTCGGTGAGGCTGACGGCTAAAAATCCCCCCAGCAGAGTGTACGACACCACTACGGCTAAGGTAACGACAAGGCCAATATCGTAGTTCAGACCAAAGGCCGATTCGAATAACTTGCCGCCCGCGACTAAACCCGCCGAGGTATAGAGGGTGAAAAAGATCACTATGATGGCGGCGGCAATAATACGAATGCTGTTATCGGCCTGACCAAAGCGTTTAGCGAAGAACTCAGGGATCGTCAGCGCGTTATCGGCGACCTCGGTATAGACCCGCAATTTGGGGGCGACCACAAGGTAATTGATTAGAGCACCGATTAATAATCCGAGGGCGATATAGAGGGTTTCAAACCCAACGAGAAACATAGCACCGGGCAGTCCCATTAGCATCCAGCCACTCATATCCGAGGCGCCAGCCGAGAGTGCAGTGACTTGGGGGCTGACTTGGCGGCCACCTAAAATATAGCCGGATACATCATCGGTCGACTTGCGATAGGCGAACAAACCAATAGCGAGCATGGCAATAAAGTAAATAGCCAATGAAACGTAAGAGAGGGAGTTCATCGATCATCTCCTCCTAGTGCTTTGTTATTGCTAATGAAACACTGTTTCAAAATGACTAAGAGGTAGGTACTTAACAGGGCATATAAACAGAAATATTGAATGGATTCCGTGAGGTGTTCCCAGAGGGAACCTATAGCCTGTGAGATGGGATTTTCATCTGCAGCATGTACCGCTGACATAATGTCTCCTTAGTTTTAAATGTGAATGAGGGAAGGAAATAGCGCTAACATAATATGCGCACCAGCTATCTATTAAGACGTTTTAGAGACAAAAATTCAACCTAAAATTAAATTTCTTTCGTTTTTTTAAGAGATAAATACGGGTAAATCACCTAAAAAAGTACGATATTCACGCCCAATAAAAAGCGCCGATTCATTACTGGATCGGCTTTTTTGCATATATTTCTTTGACTTAAGTACTTATGCCTTTGGACCTGCGTTGCGGATAGCGTCGGATACTTGATACTTCGCGAAGTTTTTTGTGAAAGCTTCGGCTAGTTTTTGAGCATATTCGGCGTATAGCGCTTTATCGCTCCAGGTATTCATTGGATTGAGTAAATTGCTATCCACACCCGCCACAGCGACAGGAACGGCAAGGTTTAAGGTGTCTAAGTGGACGGTTTCAACATCTTTCAACTCACCGCTGACAATCGCATCGACGATAGCGCGGGTCGTTGGAATATCGAAACGCTTACCAACGCCATGGGGGCCGCCTGTCCAGCCAGTGTTGACTAAGTACACTTGGCTGCCGAAGGACTCAATGCGCTTCATCAGCAGTTCAGCATACACGCCTGCAGGGCGAGGGAAGAAAGGCGCGCCGAAGCAAGTTGAGAAGGTGGATTGAATCGCCGAGGTTGAGCCGATTTCAGTCGAACCCACTTTGGCGGTATAACCCGACAAGAAGTGGTACGCCGCCTGTTCTTTGCTCAGGATAGAAACCGGTGGCAATACGCCAGACACGTCGCAGGTTAAGAACACTACCGCATGGGGCTCGGCGCCGCGGTTGTCTTCTTTACGCTGGGCGATATGCTCTAGCGGGTAGGCTGCGCGGGTGTTTTCCGTCAGGCTGCCGTCTTTGTAGTTTGGTACGCGATGTTCGTCCATCACGACGTTTTCAAGTACAGTGCCGAAACGAATTGCATCCCAAATCACGGGCTCATTTTTTTGGCTTAAATCGATACATTTGGCGTAGCAACCGCCCTCGATATTAAATACGCCGCTCGGTGCCCAGCCGTGTTCATCGTCACCAATCAGGAAGCGCTTTGGATCGGCCGATAGCGTGGTTTTACCCGTGCCAGATAGGCCGAAAAATAGCGTAGTGTCGCCATCTTTACCTACGTTGGCCGAGCAGTGCATAGGTAGCACACCTTGGGCTGGTAGCAGGAAGTTCTGCACCGAGAACATAGATTTTTTCATTTCGCCGGCGTATTTCAGGCCCGCGAGCAGTACTTTGCGTTCGGCGAAGTTTAAGATCACCGCCGCCTCTGAGTTGGTGCCATCGCGGGTTGGATCGCAGACAAAGTCAGGGGCATTAATGATTTGCCATACGGGCTTATCTTGGCGGTTAAATTCTTCTGGAATGATAAAAAGATTGCGGGCAAACAACTGGTGCCAAGCGTATTGAGTGGTGACTCTTACTGGTTGATAATGTTCTGCATCTGCGCCCACTTCGAGGTCGGAGACAAACAGCTCTTTATCGGCGAGGAAAGCTTCTACCCGCGCCCATAAACCTTCGAAGGCACCCGCATCAAATGCTTGGTTAACTGGGCCCCATTCGATATCGGCTGCCGAACCGGGTTCTTTTACAATAAAACGATCGCCGGGTGAGCGGCCTGTGCGTGTCCCTGTTTTTGCGACTAATGCGCCATTGGCAGTCAATTCACCTTCGCCGCGTAGCAGGGCAAATTCGACCAGTTGTGCTGTTGAGGGGTTGTAGTGAACGCGGTGTAATCCATCCGCCATAGTGAGGTCTCCATGTATTTGTATTTATGAGGTTATTTTTATTATCGATCGTCTGCCGATTTGTTTTATTTATCACCCGAGTCATGCTCGGGGACAAAGTGTGGCGATTGTAGCCTAAGCGGGGAGTAAAGTGTGAGCTAGATCGCTGCGGAATAAAAAAATGGGCACAAAAATGTGCCCATTTTTAATTAATCTATTGATTACTGTTGGGTATTTGCCGATTGACCGTTGGCGAATATCGCCGCGATATCTATGCCATCGAACACATAGTTTGCGTTGCAGTATTCACAACCCATAGCGACATTGCCATCTTCGGCCAGAATGGCTTCAACTTCGGCGCGGTCGAGGGTCTTAATTGCTGCTGCGCTGCGCTCCCGTGAACAAGTGCACTTAAAGCTCACCTCGATAGGGTCGAATAGGCGCACTTCTTCCTGATGATATAAACGGTGTAATACGTCCTGCGCCTCTAAAGTGAATAACTCTTCGGCCTTAATGGTCGAGGTTAACTGGCTCAAATGTTCGAAGTCATGGTTGTGATCTTCTTGGCTTGGCAGAATTTGTAGGAACATCCCCGCCGCTTGTTTACCGTCAGCAAATAACCAGAGTGAGGTAGGCAACTGCTCAGATTGATTGAAGTATTCCTCAACACAGGCGGCCAATGTGGGCTTATCTAATGCCACAACCCCTTGATAGCGTTCACCTTCGTCTGGAGTGAGGGTGATCACCATATAGCCTTCACCAAAGAGTTCGGCAAGGTTAGCGTCATCGGCTAACGCGCCATCCCAGCGTGCCACACCGCGGAGTTGTTGCAGGTTATTGCCGTTGATCACCGCCAGTGATACTGGACCATTTCCCTGTAACTGAACACTGATATCCCCACTGAACTTTAAGGTGGCGGTTAACAATGAGGTTGCGGCCATCAGCTCGCCGAGCAAAACCTGTAGCACTGGGGGATAGGCATGTGAACCTATCACATGTTGATAGCTGTCTTGCAGTTGTACCAGTTCACCACGCACATCGGCATTATCGAACAGGTAGCGGTGTAAAATATCTTGGTTCATCTTGTGTCTCACTATTGAGTAACTTTTAAAGCCTAGAAGTCTTTAAACCGAATGAGCTGACGTCGTTGCTTCTTATCCGGTTTATGGTCTGGCGCAGGATTATTGAGTATGTTCAATCGCCTGGCTTCGGCGTTTACCGCGCGTTTTGCCACACTGCTTGCCGTTTCTTCGTACAATTCTTGCGCAATTGACGCACTTTGGCGCAATTCTGATAATTTTTTTATGACGATCTCTTTGTCGTCATATCCCTGGCGTATCTTAAGGACGGCACCTATCTCGGCATTCTTACTAGATTTGGCGCGCGCGCCGTTGTAATGTACTTTGCCGCCATTGATTATTTCCTTGGCAATGGCGCGGGTTTTGTAAAAACGCGCGGCCCACAGCCATTTGTCGAGTCGAACACTGGTGTTGTCGCTAGAACTTTGCGTCATAGTGTCTCCAAGATAAAAGATCGATGAGTTCACATGCTGAGTAATAAAATGCGTGAGTCGCATTTCTATTATGTTAAAGGGAGGCATGCTTCACACCCTTTTAAGGCGGGCAAAGTTAGCATAATTGGGCAATTTTCGCCAATTGCAATACTGTTATGGGGTTGTTGCCAAATGCAGCCTAGGTTAGCATGTGGCGGGCATTATTATTACCTAATCAGAACAGAGACCTGTATTGAGGGTCCACATAAATATGGATTTATTAGATAAAGTTATCGCGAAAGCCGCCGGTATCCCACATAAGCCATTGAGCCAGTTTGTTTTTTGGCTAGGTTTAGTGGTGAGTTTACTGTTAGCCGCGCAAATTACATGGAAACTCGTACCGACAACCTCATCCCCAAGCGCTTGGTCCCCGACGGCCGTGACGACTGGAAAAGGGGCTGGACAAGTCGATCTCGCCGCTCTGCAACAACTGGGACTCTTCGGCACTGCCGCGCCTAAATCCGAGCAACCTAAGGCTGAAGTCGTTGAAACTGTTACCGATGCACCTAAGACGACCCTGTCTATCCAGTTAACGGGTGTGGTGGCTTCGACGGCCGATCAAAAGGGTCTCGCCATTATCGAATCCAGTGGCAGCCAAGAAACCTATAGCCTTGGCGATAAGATTAAAGGCACCTCAGCCTCACTTAAAGAAGTCTACGCCGACCGTATTATTATCACCAACGCAGGCCGCTATGAGACCTTGATGCTCGACGGTCTAGTGTATACCAGTCAAAGCCCCGCCAATCAGCAGTTACAAAAAGCCAAGGGCGATAAGGTTGAAGTCGCTAGCCGTGTCGATCAGCGTAAAAATGCCGAAATCTCCCAAGAGTTGGCCGAATCCCGCAGTGAGCTATTGGCCGACCCCAGTAAAATTACCGATTACATCGCCATTTCTCCGGTAAAACAGGGCGAAAATGTGGTCGGCTATCGTCTGAATCCCGGCAAAGATGTCAATTTATTTAAACAAGCAGGCTTTAAAGCCAATGACTTAGCCAAATCGATTAATGGATATGACCTGACAGTAATGAGTCAGGCATTAGAAATGATGAGCCAATTACCAGAGCTAACTGAAGTTTCCATTATGGTTGAGCGGGAAGGACAATTGGTTGAAATCATGTTTAGTTTGCCGCAATAACACGCGTTAGAGGAAAGTAAAATAATGAATAACAAAAGGATTCGACGCAAACTGATTGCCGGAGTTGTGGCGGGCGCCGCCATGTTTACCTCCCAATTTGTTTGGTCCGAACAATATGCGGCCAACTTTAAAGGCACCGATATCCAAGAATTTATCAACATCGTTGGTAAAAATCTGAATAAGACCATTATTGTTGACCCAACGATACGCGGCAAAATCAACGTGCGCAGTTACGACTTGCTGAACGATGAACAGTATTATCAATTTTTCCTCAACGTCCTGCAGGTCTACGGCTATGCGATAGTCGAGATGGAAAATAACGTTATTAAGGTCATCAAGGATAAAGACGCCAAAACCGCTGCTATCCGTGTTGCCAACGATAACGACCCAGGCCTTGGGGATGAAATGGTGACCCGTATTGTGGCGCTGTATAACACAGAGGCGAAGCAACTCGCGCCGCTGCTGCGTCAGTTAAACGATAACGCCGGTGGCGGCAACGTGGTTAACTATGATCCGTCAAACGTGTTGATGCTCTCTGGCCGTGCTGCCGTGGTGAATAAGTTAGTGGAAATTGTTCGCCGCGTGGACAAACAGGGCGATACCTCGGTACAAGTGGTGCCGTTAGAGTTCGCCTCCGCCGGTGAAATGGTGCGGATTATCGATACCCTCTACCGTGCAACGGCGAACCAATCGCAATTACCCGGGCAAGCACCCAAAGTGGTCGCGGATGAGCGTATTAACGCCGTTGTAGTGAGTGGCGATGAAAAGAGCCGCCAGCGTGTGGTTGAGCTTATCCACCGCCTCGATGCCGAGCAGGCGAGCACAGGCAATACTAAGGTGCGTTATTTACGCTATGCCAAGGCGGAAGATTTAGTCGAAGTGCTGACCGGTTTTGCGCAAAAACTAGAAGGTGAAAAAGATCCAAGCGCCCAGGCTGGTGCTAAACGTCGCAATGAAATCAACATTATGGCGCATACCGATACCAATGCTCTGGTGATCAGTGCCGAGCCAGATCAGATGCGCACCATAGAGAGCGTGATCAACCAGCTCGATATCCGCCGTGCACAGGTACTGGTTGAAGCCATTATCGTGGAAGTTGCCGAGGGGGATAACGTTGGCTTTGGTGTGCAATGGGCCTCAAAATCGGGCGGTGGTACTCAGTTTAATAACCTAGGCCCAACCATAGGCGAAATCGGTGCGGGTATCTGGCAGGCGCAGGGAGAAGATGGGGACACAGTCACTACTATCGATGGTAATGGCAATCCCGTCACGACAACAAATCCAGATACTAGAGGTGATGTGACTCTGCTAGCCCAAGCCTTAGGTAAAGTTAACGGTATGGCTTGGGGTGTGGCCATGGGTGACTTTGGCGCGCTGATTCAGGCCGTCTCGAGTGACACTAACTCTAACGTACTCGCAACGCCTTCTATCACCACCTTAGATAACCAAGAAGCCTCGTTTATCGTCGGTGATGAAGTCCCTATCCTGACGGGTTCAACTGCCAGCTCGAACAACAGCAATCCATTCCAAACCGTTGAGCGTAAAGAGGTTGGGGTGAAGCTTAAAGTGGTGCCGCAAATTAACGAAGGCAACGCCGTTAAACTGGCTATCGAGCAGGAAGTCTCTGGCGTTAATGGTAACACGGGTGTGGATATCTCCTTTGCCACTCGTCGTTTAACTACCACAGTGATGGCCGATTCGGGTCAAATTGTAGTGCTCGGTGGTTTGATCAACGAAGAAGTGCAGGAAAGCGTGCAAAAGGTGCCTTTCCTTGGCGATATTCCTATCCTAGGCCATCTGTTCAAATCTTCTTCCAGTAAGAAGACCAAGAAGAATCTGATGATCTTTATTAAGCCAACCATTATCCGTGATGGTGTGACTATGGAAGGGATCGCGGGTCGCAAATATAACTATTTCAGAGCCTTGCAGCTTGAGCAGCAGAATCGTGGTGTCAATCTAATGCCTGATACTCAAGTACCAGTATTAGAGGAGTGGAACCAGTCTGAATACTTGCCGCCGGAAGTGAACGATATTTTAGAGCGTTATAAAGAAGGTAAAGGTCTAGATACTCAGATGCGTAAAACGGACTCTACCCTCAAGACGCTGGATGAAAACAAAAAGAAAGATGATACCAATGAGTGAGATACAAGTATCCCAAGTCGAGGATTTAAGCCTAGTGTCGAATGAACTAGGTCTTGAAGCCGAAGGTGATGAGGTATTTCGCTCCAGCAGTAAAGAGCGCTTACCCTTCGCCTTCGCCCATCGCCATGAGGTGATTTTGGCCTATGGTGAGAATGGCGAACTGAGCTTGTTTTATACGGCTAAAACTCCTTTGGCAGCCATGCTCGAAGCGCGCCGTTATTCGGGGGTGGATTTACCCTTAGTGCAGCTCGAGGCGGGTAAATTTGAGGCTAAATTAACCCAGGCCTATCAGGCTAATTCCTCAGAGGCCCAGCAACTGATGGAAGATATTGGCAACGAGATGGATTTATTCACCCTTGCCGAAGAGTTGCCGCAAACCGAAGATCTGCTCGAGGGCGATGATGACGCCCCCATTATCAAGCTGATCAACGCCCTGTTATCCGAAGCTATTAAAGAAGAGGCCTCGGATATCCATATCGAGACCTACGAGAAACAACTGGTAGTGCGTTTTCGTATCGATGGTGTACTCAAGGAAGTGCTTAAGCCAAACCGTAAGCTATCGTCACTGCTAGTGTCGCGGATTAAGGTCATGGCGCGCCTCGATATTGCCGAGAAACGTGTGCCCCAGGATGGCCGTATTTCCCTGCGAATTGCGGGCCGTGCTGTGGATGTGCGGGTATCGACTATGCCATCGAGCCATGGTGAGCGGGTCGTGCTGCGTTTACTCGATAAAAATGCCGGTAATCTTGATTTAAAACAATTAGGTATGACGGATAGTATCCGCGTTAAGTTCGATGAACTTATTCGTCGTCCCCACGGCATTATCTTAGTCACGGGCCCTACGGGTTCTGGTAAGAGTACGACCTTATATGCGGGGCTTACCGAAATCAACTCGAAGGATACCAATATTTTAACTGTTGAAGATCCCATAGAATATGAATTAGAAGGCATAGGTCAAACCCAAGTTAACACTAAGGCGGACATGACCTTCGCCCGTGGTCTGCGGGCGATCCTGCGTCAAGACCCCGATGTGGTGATGATAGGTGAGATCCGTGACCTTGAAACCGCGCAAATTGCGGTGCAGGCGTCACTGACGGGGCATATGGTGATCTCGACTCTGCACACTAACACCGCATCCGGTGCTATCACCCGTCTGCAGGATATGGGCGTTGAGCCATTCCTCGTATCCTCGAGCTTGCTTGGCGTATTGGCCCAGCGCTTGATCCGCACCCTCTGCCCAAAATGTAAAATCGAGCACGTTCCCGACGAACGTGAGCGTGAATTGCTCGGGATAAGTGCGGATGATCATCGGTATATTTTCCGCGCCAATGGCTGTAAGGCCTGTGGTAATAGTGGTTACCGTGGTCGTACAGGTATCCACGAGCTACTGCTGGTGGATGATAATGTGCGCGAGCTTATCCACGGCGGTCGTGGTGAGTTAGCGATCGAGAAATATATTCGTCAGTTTGTACCGAGTATTCGCCACGATGGCATGAGTAAAGTGCTCTCAGGCATCACCACACTCGAAGAAGTGCTCAGGGTGACCCGCGAGGAGTAAGCTATGCCAGCATTTGAATATAAGGCGCTGGACGCCAAGGGAAAGCAACTCAAGGGCGTGATAGAGGCGGATACCGCCAGACACGCCCGCAGCCAATTGCGCGATCAGCGCATGATGCCGTTGGAGATCCTCCCCGTCACCGAGAAAGAAGCTAAAGCCAAGAGCAGTGGTTTTGCTTTTTTTAAGCGGGGGATCTCGGTCGCTGAACTCGCGCTGATCACCCGCCAAATTGCCACCTTAGTTGCTGCCGGTTTACCCATTGAGGAATCCCTCAAAGCTGTCGGACAACAGTGTGAGAAGGACCGTCTGGCGAGCATGATTATGGCGGTGCGCTCTAGGGTCGTCGAAGGTTATAGCCTGGCGGACTCCCTCGCAGAATTTCCACATATTTTTGATGATTTATACCGCGCCATGGTGGCCTCGGGTGAAAAGTCCGGTCACTTAGAAGTCGTGCTCAATCGGCTGGCCGATTACACTGAACGCCGCCAACAACTCAAATCTAAGCTGCAGCAGGCGATGATCTATCCCATAGTGTTAACGCTTGTGGCTATTGGGGTGATTTCGGTATTACTTGCGGCTGTGGTGCCCAAGGTGGTGGGACAATTCGAGCATATGGGCGCCGAACTGCCAGCGACGACTCGTTTCTTGATTGCCGCCTCGGACTTTGTACAAAATTATGGCCTGTTTTTGGTGCTAGCCATTGTGATGCTGTTCGTTGTGTTTCAGCGAATGTTGAAATCGGTGGCATTTAGGATGAAATACCACAGTTTTTTGCTGAAAATGCCCGTCATTGGTCGAGTCAGTAAGGGCTTAAATACCGCGCGTTTTGCCCGTACCTTAAGTATCTTATCGGCCAGTTCGGTGCCTCTGCTCGATGGCATGCGTATCGCCAGCGAAGTCTTACAGAATGTCAGAGTTCGGGCGGCCGTGGATGATGCTACCGCTCGGGTTCGGGAAGGAACTAGCCTAGGCGCCGCGTTGACTAACACTAAGCTGTTTCCAGCAATGATGTTATATATGATTGCCTCGGGAGAGAAGAGTGGCCAGTTAGAACAGATGTTAGAGCGGGCCGCGGACAACCAAGATAGGGAATTTGAGGGGAATGTGACTATTGCCCTTGGGGTATTCGAACCTATGTTGGTGGTGAGCATGGCTGGGGTTGTGCTCTTTATCGTGATGGCAATTTTGCAACCTATATTGGCGCTAAACAATTTGATTAGCGGTTAATTTTTTAGATTTATGGGCCATGGACATTCTGTAATGGCGTCGGTTTTTTTAGGAGAAGTAATAGATGCAAATGAATAAAAAACACAAGGGTTTTACCTTACTCGAAGTGATGGTGGTGATCGTTATCCTAGGTATTTTAGCCTCTATGGTGGTACCAAACTTAATGGGTAACAAAGATAAAGCCGACCAACAAAAAGCCGTATCTGACATAGTCGCCCTCGAAAATGCCTTAGATATGTACAAGTTAGATAACGGTGTCTACCCAACGACCGAGCAGGGTTTAGAAGCCTTAGTGCAAAAGCCAACCATTTCGCCAGAACCGCGTAACTACCGTGAAGAAGGCTATGTGAAACGTCTGCCACAGGACCCATGGCGCAATAACTATCTGTTGTTGAGCCCAGGCGAAAACAGCAAGCTCGATATTTTCAGTGCAGGCCCTGATGGCCAACCAGGTACCGAGGATGATATCGGTAACTGGAACCTACAGAACTTCCAATAGGATGTTAAAGCTGCGTCACGCCGGCTTCACCTTAATGGAGGTGATGCTGGTGATCCTGCTGATGGGACTCGCCGCTGCCGCGGTGACTATGTCTATTGGCAATTCTGGGCCACAACAGGCGCTAGAGAGAACGGCGCAGCAGTTTATTGCCGCCACCGAATTAGTGCTCGATGAAACCGTATTGAGCGGCTATTTCGTCGGTATCGTGGTTGAAAAAACCAGCTATCAGTTTGTGTATTATAAAGACAGTAAATGGCACCCTCTGGAGAAAGACAGAATACTGTCTGAAAAACAGATGGATCCGGGTGTAACCCTCAATCTGGTGCTCGATGGTTTGCCCTTAGTGCAAGAGGATGAAACCGAGGAGTCTTGGTTCGAAGAGCCACTGATAGAGCCTTCGGCCGAGGATAAGAAGAAACACCCAGAGCCACAGATCCTGTTGCTGCCAAGTGGTGAAATGAGTGCCTTTGAACTCAGCTTTATAGCAAAGACAGACCAAGGTGAGATCGATGTGTTGGTTGTTGGTGATTCACTTGGCCGCTTAACCCTAGGACGCCCCGATGAAGTACGCTAAGGGCATGACCTTACTCGAGGTGATCGTCGCGCTGGCGGTGTTTTCTATCGCGGCCGTGTCTATCACTAAGAGCTTGGGTGAGCAGATGGCAAATATGCCGATTCTGGAATCGCGTACCTTGGCCCAATGGGTAGCCGATAACCAAATGGTGGATGCCAGACTCGACCCTCAATTTCCAGAACTTGGCAAAAAAGAAGGACAGGTAGAACTTGCGGGTAAGGATTGGTATTGGCGTAAAGAAGTGGTGAAAACTACGGATGATAACTTTCGGATGATCCGCATTAGCGTCAGCGAAGATGAGCGTTATCAGCGTATTGCAGCACAAGTGAGCAGTTATGTTCTTAAAACAAACTAGGGCTCACAGGGGGTTTACCCTGCTTGAAATGCTGATCGCGATTGCGATTTTTGCCATGATAGGTTTAGCCGCCAATGCGGTATTAAGCACAGTATTGACTAACGATGAAGTGACAAAAAACTTCTCGGTTCGTTTAAAGGCATTGCAGCAAGGTTTTGGCGCGATAGAGCGAGACCTGAGCCAAATGGTGGCGCGTACCCCCAGATTACTTGAAGGTGGCCGCGGTAATACCGTCTTTCAGACTGGCAATGATATTTTAGAGTCGGAGTCTGAGGCCTTAGTATTCTATCGATTAGGCTGGCTCAATCCCGACGGTTTGCTGCCCCGCGGCAGTTTGCAGTCTGTGGCCTATGTCGTGCGGGAAGGGCGATTGGAGCGTTGGTATTTTCCCTATCCAGAACCCGAATTCGGTGCCGAGCCGCTTAAAACGGTGATTATCGACAAAGTGTTATCGGTGGAATACTCCTTCTTTATGGAAGATAAATGGGAGCGTAAAGTCGAGGCGACTAAGCTACCTAAAGCCATTGCCATGGAAGTCGAAATTGAAGGTTTAGGCAAAATCCAGCGTAAGTTTATGCTGCCGCTGGGTGCTAGCGCCCCAGAGAAGTCTAAGGATGACGATAATAAAGACGACAATCCGGACGATGCGAACAAAGATAAAGATGATGATGGCAGTGGTGATGGTTCGGGGAACGACCCGGGTGATGATTCTGGCGATCCAGGAAATGGCGATCCTGAAGATGAGGGCCGCGAATGATAACCCCATTGCGGTCTAAACAGCGCGGCGTTGCCTTAATCGTGGTACTGCTGATCGTGGCCTTGGTGGTGATTATTGCCACCAACATTACCAGTCGCAATCAGTTGTCGATGCGCCGAACCTTAAATTTAGCCCAGTACGATCAAGCCTATTGGTACGCGATGTCGGCCGAAGAGTTAGCGAAGAAGATCCTCAAGCAGGACTTAGAGGACTCAGAAGGCCGAGTGCACAGGCAGCAATATTGGGCGATGAGTGATGTGGTTTTTCCGGCTGAACATGGTGAAATTGGCGGCAAGATCACCGATATGCGGGCCTGCTTTAATTTAAATGCCCTGTCGGTCACCACAAAAGAACTGGAAAACGGCCAACCTAAACTGCCCTTAGCGGCGAGACAATATAAGGCATTATTAACCAGTTTAGGGATGGATGACTTTACCGCGGACCATCTTACGCAAACTCTGAAAGATTATATTGATGAAGATACAGTGGCGAGTCCCTATGGCGCCGAAGATGCGGAATACGAAGCTCGACATGTTCCCTATCGTGCGGCGAATACCCTGATGAACCACCGCAGTGAGTTAAGGGCCGTGATAGGTTACACCCAAGATATTTATCTGAAATTATTGCCCTATATTTGTGTTATTCCGGGGAATGATAGACAACTGCTCAATGTAAACACCCTAGAGGGCGAGCAAGCCGCACTGCTCGCCGCCATGGTCGATAATCAGATATCCGTCGGCGAGGCAGAAAGCATTATTAATCAACGCCCCGGTGATGGTTTTGCTAAGATTGATGATTTTTATGGCTCCTCCTCCATGGGGTCGATCAAGTGGGAAGATGCGATGAAGTCCAGTTTTGTGGTGGACAGCCAGTATTTCCTCCTTGCCTCTGGCGCTAAGGTCGACAACGCCATCTTTAGGATGGAGAGCGTGCTCAAAACGAGCAGCGGTAACAAAATCGATGTGCTCACCCGTCAGTTTGGTGGACAAAAATAATAGCAAACACGCTCAACCTTTAAGGTTGAAGCTGGTGGAGAAAAACTGTGTGTGAACGGCTATTTATTCGCTTAGGCAGAACCGCAGAGCAGGCTTGCTCTTGGTTGGTATGGTCCGAGCAAGAACAAGAGATTATCGCCTCCGGCGAACTTGCCAACGCCCAAGGTTTATCAAGCTTAACCGAGCGGGCGGGGAATCGTCCCATCGATGTGCTTGTGCCTGCCTCGGCAATGACATTAACCAGTGTGAATCTGCCCGAAAAAGGCCAACGCCAAGCCCTAAAGGCACTGCCTTTTATGCTGGAAGAATCCATCGCCGATGATGTGGACGCTATGCATTTTACCGTTGGGCCGCGAAGTGGCGACGCGTTAAGTGTGATTGCGGTTGCCCACGAGCAAATGCAAACTTGGCTCAGTTGCTTGGCCGAAGCTGGGTTAAAGGTCAAACGTATCGTCCCCGATTGTTTAGCCTTGCCATTGCAGGAGTGCCAATGGGCAGCAATGAATTTTGGTAATGAACTGCTTTTAAGAACGGGCCTTGGCACGGGACAAAGCCTGCCTCTGCCTTGGCTGCCAGTGGCGATGAAACAACTCGTCGAAAAAGGGCAGGAAGTCTCAGTGGCGAGTTATACCGAGATGAGCCTCGAAGGTGTGGAGCTTAAACCTCAACCCTTAGATTTGCCGATGTTAGTGCTCGCCCGTGGCATTTTACATGCGCCGGTTAATTTACTCACGGGTGTGTATACGCCTAAGCGCGAGTACAGTAAGCAGCTACTCCAGTGGAAAAATGCCGCGATCGTGCTTGCCGTCGCTTGTCTGCTGGCATTAGTGAACAAAGGGCTGACCATCTACCAAGTGAACGGCCAGATTGCCGATCTAAAAGCCCAGAGTGAGGCTATTTATCAACAGGTGGTGCCGGGGAATTCTCGGATAGTGAACCTACGTTCGCAGATGGAAAGCCAATTGCGCTCCTTACAGGGACAAGGCAGTGGCGCCGAGTTTTTTGCGATGCTCGATGGTCTGCAGGATGCCTTTAAACAAGTGCCGGAACTCAAACCAAACACCCTAAGATTTGAGAGCGCCCGCAACGAGATCCGTATGCAAGTCACCGCCAAGGACTACGCGCAAATTGAGAAGTTTAAAGAGATTGTTGGTCGTCGTTTCCAAATGGATGGCGGCACTATGAATAGCGGTGAAGATCAAGTCACCAGCACCTTAACTTTGAGGAGCAAATAAGATGGATAATTTGCGGACTTGGTGGCAAGGGCTTGCATCCCGAGAGCAACAGTTAGTCGGGTTTGGTGGCGTATTTTTAGTGGTTGGCGTGCTCTACTGGGGCGTTTGGGCGCCCATAGCCCAGGCTGAGGCGGATGCGCTGCGTAATCTTAGTGCACAGCAACAGACCTTAAACTATGTAAAACAGACGGCTAATAAAATTGCAGGCCTTAAGCAAGCAGGGGCTAAACCTAGTGCTTCTGGGAGCTTAAGTTCGGTCGTTAACCAAACTGCGGGCAACTATGGGTTAGTGATTACTCGCATGCAGCCCCAGGGCGATAAGATCCAAGTGTGGATGGACGATGTGCCATTCGATGCCTTGCTCGGTTATCTTGGCGAGCTAGTGCAAACAAAGGGTTTGTCCCTTGAGAGTGTGGATTTGGCGGAGGCCGACGCGCCAGGTTATGTCAAAGTGAGACGCATCCAATTAGCGCAATAGGTAAGGTGTAGTTGTGAGCTTGATAAAAAAAATCATCATAGGCGTACTGATTTATTTAGTCTTTTTAGTGGCATTATTCCCGGCCAACATAGCGCTGAGCCTAGCACCATTACCTGCAAATATGAGTGTATCAGGGGTAAGTGGCAGTATTTGGTCCGGCAGTATTGAGAGCTTGAACCTACAGCAAAGACAGCTTGAGCAAGTGCGTTGGGAACTCAGCCCTTGGGCATTGTTGTTAGGTAAAGTGCGCGTCGATATTCAAGTCGGTAGCCGCGCTACACCCGTAAGTGCTAAAGGGATTGTGACTTGGTCTATGGGCGGCGTTAGCGCCCAGGGTTTACGCTTCGAAGCGCCCGATAGTTTCTTGATTGGCAACGCTAAGCTACCCTTTAGGACCGAGATCCAAGGTGAGGTGAGTCTGCTGATTGAAACCTTAGAACAGGGCAAGCCTTGGTGTGAGCAGTTAACGGGAAAACTGTTTTTAAATCAAACCAATGTGAAAAACCAATTTGGCGATTACCCTCTTGGCAATATCGAACTCGGCCTAAGTTGTGTTGACGGTAAAGTGCAGATCTCCACCGATGAAGCCAAGAACCAGCTAGGGATTGTCGGTACTTTGCTGTTGGATGAAGGCAATATGCTTAAGGTTGCAGCTAAGATTAAAGAAACCAACGAACAGCCAGAAGATATGCGTAACTCCTTAAGTATGTTAGGTAAACGCGGTAGTGATGGCTATTTCCCTGTAGTGTATCAAGGGCGAATTCCTGGGCTCTAAGACTCTGTTGATAAGAACGGCAAACAAGGCACCCTGCGGTGCCTTTTTTATGGGAGTCAATTCGGTACTAGCGGCGAAGATCATCTAAGAGCAAGTGGTAATCGTCAATCGCGGGGAAATCATTAAAGGCTTTGAGTGGCTTTTGGCTGTCGGGATTGCTGATCCCCAGTTGATGGGCCACCCCTGCGATGCGCGCAGCATTGAGTATAGGTTCACTGTCATCGATAAAGAGACAACGACTTGGATCTAAAGAAAATTTTTCAAACAATGTCTGCCAAAATTGTGGATGCTCCTTGGGATAACCCGTTTCATGGCTTGAGAGCATGGCATCTAAGCCTGTCGCAAGCTCAGTATGTTCAAGCTTTAGGGCCAGACTTTTAGGGTGGGCGTTCGTCACTAAAATCCGTTTTTTACCCGCTACTGCAAGGGCATCGAGAAAGGGCATACTATCTTGGCGCAACTGAATACGGTCAACCAAAGTGCGGTGTAGGCCCATAATGTCGAGCTGAAGCTGCGTCTGCCAATAGTCGAGACAATACCAATCCAGCGTACCCGCCACTTTACCATAGGCATCGGCCACTAATTGCTGTGCTTGGTCGTGACTTATGCCCCTCTGTCTGCCCAATTCCTGCGGCACTAGGCTCAACCAAAAATGGTTGTCGAAGTGTAAATCGAGCAGGGTGCCATCCATATCGAGCAGTACAGTATCAATCGTCTTCCAGTCAAACATGGGATGTCCTGTGTAGTTAACTCAGCTCAGAGTGAAGGTTTAAATCAGCCTATCTTGTCAGCATGACACTTTGTGCTAGGCTTGGTTAATTCGTTTTTGCCTAAAAATAAGACACTTGGATATGGATATCTGCTCTTTTGCCCTATTAGATCAAGTTGCAAACCCCCTTAGTTTACAGCAAGAGCTAACCGCCTTGCAGCGGCAAAATTGGTTGCCCCATGTGAATCATAGTGATTACAGCGAAGGACTCCAAGGAGGTTGGGATGTGCTACCTTTGCGCTGCGCCGCCGAGTATCAAGCTGCACATCCTATCTTGCAAGCCTTTGCCATTACTGCTGGCCAACATTGGCAGAATTTACCTTATCTAGACTCGAGCCCCACCTTGCTCAGTTTACTTCAGTCATTAACTTGTCCGATTAAATCGGTACGTTTGATGCGATTGTATCCGGGTGCAGAAATCAAGCCCCATAGAGATATAGGGCTCTGTTTAGCGCAGGGCGAAGCAAGATTGCACTTACCACTGCAAACCAATGATGCCTTAAATTTTTATGTGGATGGCAAGCGTGTGCCTATGCGGACCGGAGAGCTTTGGTATATCAATGCCGACCAAGTCCATTGGGTTGAGAATAAAGGACAGGAAGCGCGCATCAATTTAGTGATTGATTGTGAAGTGAATACTTGGCTAAGGGAGTTAGTCTATGCCGCAAAGATCAGAGCTTGAATCAGGACAGAGTGCAGATATTAAAGCGTTAATTCACTTCGCCAACGCGCTATTACAGGCCTCTTCGGCAGGGAAGGCTAAACGACTTATCGACCCTATGCTGGCGCAATTATGTGCCATGACCGAGATTGAATTACACCCCGAGTATTTTTTAGACACAGAGGCGAGTATTACGCCATTTGGTAAGGCGGTATCACTCACCACTGCGGCCCAGTGTGCCGAAGATCCCGAACGCGGGCGGGTGTTTATACAGGGTATTTATCAGGCCATACAGGATAAGTTGGCGCTAAATCCGCAACGACCAATACAGATTTTATATGCGGGTACAGGACCATTTGCTTGGTTGTTATTACCTTTACTGCCGTTATTTTCTGCGAGCCAAATTGAAGTGACTTTGCTCGACATTCATCAAGCCTCGTTAGATAAAGTCGCTAGGCTGATTAAACATTTTCAGTTAGCCGATCGTGTGGGGGCGTTTGTCTGCGCCGATGCTACCCAGTGGCAACCCGAACCGCAGCAAACCTTTGATCTCATTATCTCGGAAACCATGAAGCACCTGTTACAGCAGGAGCCTCAGGTGCAAATCTTTAGTCATCTACAGGCTTATCTCAGGGAAGGCGGCGGTTTAATTCCAGAGTCGATTGAACTGGATGCATGGCTCGATATTAAGGGCAAGGATCTTACTTATTTAGGGCCGTTATTTCGCCTCGATTTGCCCAATGCCCGCCGACTCAAGCGGGGAGAACCGAGCATATTGACAGGCAGTTTGCCGTTGCCCGACTTTCCTCCCCAAGCGGTTACCCTGAAGCTCACTACCCAAGTGCGAGTATATGCAGAGCATAGCTTAGCGGAAAATCAGTCCCAATTGACCTTGTCTCAATATAAAAAATCACTTTGGCTTAAGCCGTTGAGTCGAGTGAACTTTAGCTATCAGCAAGGGGAGTATCCTGATTTTAAATTCGAGTATCAGGAGCACAAAATGGCACTGGCAGGGAGTGACGATTTAAGCTGCTTAGGCATTTATCATCTACAGCGACTCTGGCAAAAAATACAACTGCGTAAACGGGGTGAGCCTTTCATTGAACTATCTAATGAATGGCATATAGATAAGGCCTTACTGGATCTTTGTGGTATAGGAGTAGAGCCCGGGATGAAAGTGCTCTACCAATATGATAACCAACAAGAATTTATCAATGTTATTCAACAGATCACTAAAATCACTGCCGCAGATATTGACGGTATTAATCAACACTTGCGTGACTTATCCCAAGGGGCTGCGCCAACCCAAGTGAGCTTATCGCATCCGAGCAAAGTGCTCAGCGATGCTCAACTTGCGTTTTGGCAACGTGAAGGTTACTTAGTGATCCCTCAAGTGTTATCGGCAGAACAATGCGCCGCGACGCGGGCCTTGATTTGGCAACAGTTAGATGCGAATGAACAAGATCCTGCGACTTGGTATCAATCCCATGAATTTATGCAGAAAATTATGTTGCAGCTGTTTCGCTATCCACAACTCGATGCGAACCGACAAGAGCCCAAAATCCGCCAAGTGTTTGAACAGCTGTGGCAGCGAACCGATCTGGTGATGACAACCGATAGAGTCAGCTTTAATCCACCTGAAACAACCACTTGGCATTTTCCAGGGCCAGATATGCACTGGGATATGCCACTGCAACTCCCCGTCGAGTTTGGCACTCAAGGATTAATTTACCTGACCGATACTAGCCCAGAGCAAGGCGCATTCTGTTGTGTCCCCGGATTTCATCTCAAGATAGAGGAGTGGCTGCGTAGTCAGAACAAATCTGATATCGAACTACAGCAACAGCATTGGGACGAGTGGCCCATTAAACCCATCGCCGCAAATGCCGGTGATTTAATCATTTGGCACCATGCTTTGCCCCACGGAGCGAGCCCCAATCTGGCCAAACTGCCGCGAATGGTGCAGTACATTAACTTTTACCCTGTGGCTTGCTGATGGTTAATGATATGCAAGAGAGACAAAACCGTTATTGGCAGTTATTACATCAGCCTGACCGACTTTTGTTACTGCATCAAGCAAGCAGTGTTGAGCAATTTGTCACCTTAATGGGAGATTGGTTGGCTTGGCCTGAGCTTACTTTAGACCAAATGCTGACTTTTATTCATATGCAGCGGTGGGAGGACTTTACGCCAAAATTAGCGCTATTTAGCCAAGCGTGGCTTCCCTATCGCTATTGCTCCCAAAGCAAAGAGATGTACTGGATCCCCGCATTTAATCAATTATCTAAGCCCTTTCTTGAGGATGATATTAGCGATATCCGTCTTGGTTTATTGGCGATTTTTATCCAACCCAAAACATTACTCAAACCTCTTTTAACACAGTTTGAGTCAGTGCCCGAGATCCATCCTTGCCTCATGATCTTCCATTGGTCACGTTGTGGTTCAACTTTAGTTTCAAGTAGTTTTTCTAAACTAAATGATTGCCTTGTGATCTCTGAATCTATGCTATGCAGCGATATTATGCGCGATGACTTTTGGTCACAGGAATTAAAGGTAAAGCTGGTTGATTTATGTTTAAGACTGCAAGGGCGATTTAGGTATAGTGAGCGGCATTTAGTGGTGAAATGGAATGCTTGGGATCTGGCTTACTGGCCGATGCTTTTAGCACTTTACCCCCAGAGCCGCGTGCTATGCCTGATACGTAATCCTAAGGATATTTTGGCTTCTCACCAACGTCTTGCGGGTCGTCATATGGTTGAAGGGCAAGGTTTACTTTCAACTGAGTGGCATATGCAGCAAATAGAAACTATGAGTACAGCCTTTAGCTTAAATAAATTTCGTATCAGTGTATTACAGCATCTAGCGCAATTAACCCATGCTTTACTGAACTCAAATCGAGCGATTTTGTTGGATTATCAACAAATAAAGGATTTCCAGCCCACAACACTTTCTACCATCTTAGGCAGGTCATTATCTAAAGATGAAATGGAGTGCTGGCAAGATCATTGGCGTTTTGATGCAAAACAGCAGGGGCAAGTATTTACGCCTGTTGTATCAAATGAACCGGTCCCTCTAAGTGAATTGCAAAGCCCATCGTGGCTGCAATTATTTATGACCTATAACCAACTGTTGCAACGTTTATATTGGGATAAAAAGCATGATGCTAGATGAGTTCAATTCACTAATTGGCTTAAGTGCTAAAGCCACTAATGCAAACGACACCCCATTTATGGCACAGCTTTTTTATTCTACAAAAACGCTTTTTTATGAACTGGGTTTGCCCAGTGAGGTCGTTGAAACCATGCTGGAGCAACAATATCGACTACAGCAAGCCTCTTATCGGGAACAATATCCCAATGCCAACACTTATATCTTGTTTTATCACCAGCAAGCCGTCGGAAAAGTCATGCTCGATATCAGTGAGTATAGAATCCATCTTGTTGATTTTATTATTATACCAAGCATGCGGGGACGAGGTTTGGGTTCGGCAGTTTTAACGTTCATTAAGCAAGAGGCGGCAATACGTAATTTATCCGTTGGTTTATCCGTGGAGAGGGAAAATACGCGAGCTAAAAAGCTTTATTTACAGCAAGGTTTTAAGCCCGAAAGTTACTCTGGCGCCTATGAGTCGATGCTATGGCGTTAAGTGGGGAGTGATAATTTACACTTTTTATTTTTCTACAATTGTGTTTATTTAATTTTAATATATGTTTAATTGTAATCATTTTGTTTTATTTTTGTTTTTTACAGTCTAGGTAGTCCTCTCATCACGTAATGTGGATGATGTTGCAATCAGCTAAAGGAACTCGCTGTCGATTAATTGTCGTGAGTAATTAAACCATTGAAAGACGTCACATAGACAAAATCGTTATTTAAGGAGAAATACAATGTCAGATCCATTTATTGGCCAAATCTCTATGTTTGCGGGTAATTTTGCTCCCCGTGGCTGGGCACTTTGTAATGGGCAGTTACTGTCTATCTCGCAAAACTCTGCGCTTTTTGCAATTCTAGGTACTACTTATGGTGGTGATGGCCAAACAACATTTGGCTTACCTAACTTACAAGGCCGTGTGCCTGTGCACCAAGGCCAAAGCCCCGGTACTAGCCTGTATACCTTGGGTCAGGCAAGCGGGACTGAGAATGTAACACTGACTATCAATGAGTTGCCCGCGCACAACCATACCGTTGCATTGAGTGGAACCGGAAATGTCAGCGTTGCACAAGGGGTTAGCTCTGCTAATGGCAATACACCAACGCCCGGCCCAACCACAGTACCTGCCAAGGTGGCCAGCGGATTAAATGCACTCAACGCATATAGCACTACTGCACCGGATACCACGCTTTTGCCAGTGAATACCACTACGACCGTGAATGTGAGTGGAAATACGGGAGTTGTGGGGAACAACCTACCAGTTCCTATTGTGCAACCTTATGTAGTGGTTAATTTTATTATCGCTCTTGAAGGCGTTTTTCCATCGCGTAATTAAATTTACACGAATAGACGGGGGAGTCTGTAAGAGAAATAGTGCGTAAGGAGTACGCACTATTTGCATTTAGGACACGTTACTTATGGAGAATTGTCATGCTACAATCTGCTTATAAAGTGATATGTGCTGTTAAGAATCTTATTGTTAGATTCCGGCATTCTTATTGGACAATAATCATTGTAGGCAGTTTGTTGGCGATGACGTCCCTTAGTGCTAATGCACAAAACCGCTCCTTTGACTTTACCTCCGGCGACACCGTTACACTGACGAATGCAGGCTCAGCACTATCTAACCGGACAACCTTTACACTGGAGTTCTGGGCAAAATTTACCAGTGTTAGTGGAGTCATTAATTTGGTGGATTTCACCGGTGGAGTTGATGCGGGTGGCCTCATACTGAACTCCGGAAGGTTAAATGTCGATCTTGCTTGTGATTTTGGTTGCCTGACAGAAAGTAATGCGTTGTCGTTAAGCACAGGAACTTGGTATCACATTGCAGTTGTATTCGATAATGGAGCTTGGGATTTTTATGTTGATGGCGTCGCACAGGGAACAAACGTTGCGGATCAAAGCGCCAGTACTAGTGTCCCTGATTATTTGGGAGTGGGTGTGAGCAACCTGTTGTTTGGTTTGCAAAACCACGCAGTTGTCGATGATTTTGTTGGCAGTATTGATGATGTCCGTTTGTGGAGTAGTGCGCGCACGCAAGCGCAGATTCAAAACAACCGCAGTATGGAGTTGGTGGGGAATGAAGTTGGCCTGCTGGGGTATTGGAAGTTAAATGAAACCAGCGGTACTACCGTTAACGATAGTCAGACTAATTCCACTTTATTAACAGGTACCAGCAGTGGTATAGCGTATAACCCAACGGGTGCATTTGTTATAGATGCTGTTGCCCCAACGGTTACATCTATTAATTCCAGCACAAGCAACGGCACCTATAAAGTTGGCGATGTCATTAGTATTCAAGTGAATTTCGATGAGGTTGTGATTGTGGCAAGCGGCACGCCGCAGTTGACCTTGGAGACGGGTACTACTGACCGGGTGGTGAACTACTCCAGCGGTACAGGCACCAGCACCCTGACGTTTAGCTATACAGTACAGGCCGGCGATATCGCTGCCGACTTGGATTACACATCCACCACCTCGCTGGCACTCAATGGCAGCACGATTCGCGACGCGGCCAGCAATGACGCTACTCTGACTTTGCCTTCTCCTGGCGCAGCAAACTCATTAGGTGCAAACAAAGCGATTGTGATTGACGGAGTGGCACCAACCGTTTCTGCTGTGACTGCCAGCACCGCCAATGGTACTTACAAACTGGGCGATAGCATCAGCATTCAAGTCAACTTCAGTGAGGTTGTGACCGTCAATACAGGAGGTGGTACGCCACAGTTGACTCTTGAGACAGGAGCGACTGATCGCTCGATCGACTATACCGGTGGTAGTGGTAGCAATACCTTGACCTTCACTTACACCATCCAGTCTGGCGATACTGCCGGCGATTTGGATTATGTATCTACTAATGCACTTGCGTTAAATGGCGGCACTATCCGCGATGCAGCGAATAACAATGCGACCTTGACCCTTGCTTCACCTGGAGCGGCTAACTCACTGGGCAATAACAAAGCCTTGGTGGTAGATGGAGTCGTCCCTTCGGTGACCAGTACCGCGCCTGCGGGCGGTGCGCTATCAACTGATACCAGTGTCGATTTCACCGTAAATTTCAGCGAATCAGTCAGTAATATCTCAACCGATGACTTTGCATTGGGAACTACAGGTGGTGCGACTGGTACTATCGCCAGTGTTTCAGCTACATCAGGCACTATGGTAGATGTAACTGTCAGTAGCATTGCTGGCAATGGCACCATCAAGCTTAACCTGAATGGTGCGACCAATATCAGTGATGCCGCCGGTAACTCGGGCCCTGCGGCCTACACCAGTGGCACAACCCATACAGTGGCGATTCCAACAGTACCTGATGCACCAACCATTGGCACCGCAACCGCCGGTGATGGTGAGGTAGATGTCACTTTCGCCGCCCCCGGCAGTAACGGTGGTTCGGCGATTACCCAGTACACAGCCACTGCCAGCCCTGGTGGCGCTACCGGCAATTGTGCTGGCCCTGCGGCCTGTACTATCACCGTGACCGGTTTAACCAACGGCACTGCTTACATCTTCACTGTTACCGCGACTAATGCTATTGGAACCAGTGTTGCTTCAGGTGCATCCAACTCGGCAACCCCTAAAGCAGATCAGACAATTACCTTTACCAATCCGGGTGCCCAGAACTTTGGCACAACACCTAATCTGTCTGCGACCTCAGACTCCGGGCTCACAGTCACCTTCTCGTCGTCTACCACCGGTGTATGTACGGTCAGTGGCGTGGCTCTGACCTTTGTCAGTGCAGGCACCTGTACTATTGATGCGGATCAGGCCGGTAATAGCGCAACCAATGCGGCGACGACGGTAACCCGCAGCTTTACAGTAAACGCGATAGTTCCCGATGCTCCTACTATAGGTACAGCAACGACTGGAGACACCCAAGCCTCGGTCACCTTCACCGCGCCAGCTAGCACAGGCGGTGCGGCTATCATTGCGGGCGGCTACACTGTCACCTCTAACCCCGGTGGGTTGACTGGCACCGGATCAAGCTCGCCTATTACGGTGACAGGCTTGACCAATGGTGTTACTTACACCTTTACCGTGACAGCCACCAACTCTGCGGGCACGGGGGCTGCTTCGGCGGCATCGAATTCCATTACCCCAGCATCACCACAAACGATTACCTTTAATAACCCTGGCGCGCAAACCTTTGGGACTACACCAACATTAACGGCAAGTTCGTCGGCCGGCGGTGGTTATGTTGTTACTTTCACCTCCTCAACGCCTGGCGTGTGTACCGTCAGTGGCACTACGCTAACCTTTGTGACCGCAGGCACCTGTACTATTAATGCGGATCAGGCGGGCGATTCGTCTTTCCTGCCTGCGTCGCAGGTGAGCCGTTCTTTCTCCGTAAACCCTGCAGTTCCGGGCGCGCCAACCATCGGGACTGCCGTTGCTGGTGATACCCAGGCAAGTGTGGCATTTACTGCACCAGTCAACACAGGTGGCGCAGCCATTACGGGTTATACAGTTACTGTCAGTCCAGCGGATGTTGCGCCGGTAAACGGTGCCGCTTCGCCGATTGTGATTAACGGTTTAACCAACGGGCAGCCCTATACCTTTACTGTGACAGCCGATAACTCTGCTGGTACAGGCCCATCGTCAGGTTCATCCAATTCAATTACACCAGCGGCCGCCCAGACCATTACCTTTGCGAATCCGGGTGCCCAAACCTTTGGTACCAGTCCAACTCTGACGGCAACTTCGGATTCTGGCTTAACGCCCACCTTTACCTCATCAACCACCGGTGTTTGTACTATCACTACCGGCGGGGCCTTGACTTTTGTGACCGCAGGCACCTGTACGATTAATGCGGATCAGGCGGGTGATGCCAGTTATCTTGCGGCAACTCAAGTGACCCGCAGTTTTACCGTGAATGCCGTTGCTCCTGGTGCGCCAACTATAGGTACTGCGACCGCCGGTAGTGCTCAGGCTAGCATTGCTTTCACCGCACCTACCTTCACTGGTGGCTCATCAATTACCGGCTATACCGTCACTGCCAACCCTGGCGGTGCAACGGCAACGGGTGCCAGCTCGCCCATTACCCTTTCCGGCTTGAACAATGGCACCAGTTATACCTTTACTGTAAGGGCATCCAATGCTGTGGATACTGGTTTACCCTCAGCGGCATCCAATGCGGTTACGCCTAATGGCGCTCCCGCCATTGGTGGTACACCCCTACTTAGCGTGAATCAGGATGCAGCCTATAGCTTTATCCCAACAGCAACTGATACAGCTGGCGATGTCTTAACCTTCAGTATTACTAACAAACCGACATGGGCTACGTTTGATTCAGCAACTGGTGTGTTAACGGGCACACCAACCAATGCAGATATTGGCAGTACTACCGGAATCGTAATCAGCGTCAGTGATGGCACTTTGAGTGCGAGTCTACCCGCGTTTAGCTTAACGGTTGTTAACATTAACGATGCCCCGACGATTAGTTCAACGGCGATTACTGCTGCCACCCAGGATGCAGCTTACAGCTACAGTTTTGTGGCGAGCGATACCGATGTGGGCGATGTACTGACGTTGAGCGCGGTGACTAAACCGAGCTGGCTAAGCTTTAATGCCGCTACTGGCGCGTTAAGCGGCACGCCAAGTAATGCGGATGTGGGTAGCCATGCGGTCACTCTGCGCGTTAGCGACACGGATGGCTTAACCGCAGAGCAAAGCTTTAGCATTCAAGTGACTAACGTTAACGATGCACCGACGATTAGTTCAACGGCGATTACTGCCGCCACTCAAGATGCGGCGTATAGCTACAGCTTTGCGGCGAGTGATACCGATGTGGGTGATGTACTGACATTCAGTGCGCTGACTAAACCGAGCTGGTTAAGCTTCAATGCTGCCACTGGAGTGTTAAGCGGCACGCCAAGCAATAGCGATGTAGGCGCGCACCCCGTATTACTGCGTGTGACGGATACGGACGGTTTAACCGCTGAGCAAAGCTTCAGCATTCAAGTGACTAACGTTAACGATGCGCCAATGATTAGTTCGACGGCGATTACTACCGCGACTCAAGATGCGGCTTACAGCTACAGCTTTGCTGCGAGTGATACCGATGTGGGCGATGTGTTGACATTGAGCGCGCTGACTAAGCCCAGCTGGCTAAGCTTCAATGCGGCTACTGGTGTATTAAGCGGCACGCCAAGTAATGCTGATGTAGGCAGCCATGCTGTGGCACTGAAAGTGACGGACACGGACGGCTTAACGGCCGAACAAAGCTTTAGTATCACAGTAACCAACGTAAACGATGCGCCTATTGCGACAGGTTCGACAGTGACGCTAGAGGAAGACAGCTCAATCATGATCACTTTGGCCGCAGAGGATGCAGATAGTGATCCGCTAACCTATGAAGTGGTCGCTCAGCCCGGATCTGGCACTCTAGAGCAGCATGGTTCCGTTTGGTTATATACCCCTGAGAAGGATTTTAATGGTACTGATTCTATTGGTTTTATCGCTAAAGATGCAGAGCTGAGCTCAGAGCCTGCCACAGTCACCATTACGGTTGCTCCTGTGAATGATGATCCTCAGGCTGTCGATGACAGCTATACCTTAACCAGTACCCCCAATGACACCTATTCGCTAGCTGTGTTAGCAAACGATGTGGATGTTGATGGGGACACCTTAAGCATTGATGGCGCTGCGGCGGATATCGGCAGCGTTCAAATTGGCGATGAGGGATTGATATTTACTGCACCTGAAGCTTACGTCGGACCCGTTGCACTGCGTTATACCATTAGCGATGGTAATAAAGGGCGGGCAAACGCCACTGTGAACCTGTTGATTGAAGGTGCTGAGTCTGAGCTCCAGCCTGTTATCACCTTGCCTGATGATGTCGAAGTGAATGCAACTGGGCTATTTACCCGAGTGAAGCTGGGCTTTGCTAAAGCGGTCGATCGAAATGGGCATCCATTACCAGTTTCTCTGGTGAATAAGAGCCTGTTCTTCGCGCCAGGCAACTATTTGGCGTACTGGCAAGCAGTGGACCGTGACGGAAATAAAGCAATCAAGGCACAGAAGGTGAAGGTCAACCCCTTAATTTCGCTGAGTAAGGATCAAGTTGTCGGTGAAGGTAACGAGGTAGTGGTCAGTGTGCATCTCAATGGTGATGCCCCCACCTATCCGCTATCCATCCCCTATACAGTATCGGGCTCGGCAGGTAATGCAGATCACGATCTGGTCGATGGTGTGGTGGAGGTTACCTCTGGCCAAATGGCACAGATCCGCTTTAGCACTACGGAGGATGCTGTGGTTGAAGGGGATGAAGATGTGTTGATCACCCTAGACACTGGTTTGAATCTGGGGAGTAAGCAGCAGACTCAGGTGTGGATCACTGAGGCGAATATTGCCCCTAAAGTAAGTTTAGAGGTCACTCAGGCCGGAGCGAACCAGCTTATCGTGGCGCAAGATGGCGGTGAGGTACATATTCATACACAAGTGACCGATGCGAACATGCAAGATAGCTTAACCTTATCTTGGGATAGTGGTTCGTTGAGCTTGCAATCCGACGATGCGGGCATGTTCTTCTCACCTGTTGCTGTGCAACCTGGCATTTATCCCGTGAGCCTGACAGCTACCGATAATGGCCTGCCAGCACTGTCTACGACTGAAAAAGTGTATATCGTTGTGCGTCCAAGTTTACCTGTGTTGACTGGCGCCGATACCGACGATGACTTAATCCCAGATGATCAGGAAGGTTTCACCGATACGGATAGTGACGGTGTTCCAGATTATTTGGATGCGAATAGCGATTGTAGTGTTATGCCAGAGGGAGAGCTTGAACCTGTGTACTTCTTGGCAGAGGGGCAAGCGGGCGTTTGCTTACGTCTGGGCAATATTGCCCTAAGACAAGGGCAGAGTGGCGTGCAGCTACAGCCCAATGCCGTAGCCGAAGATGCTGTGGCTGCCAATGTGGGGGGAATTTTCGACTTTATCGCGACTGGATTGCCGCAACAAGGTCAAAGTTACAGCTTAGTGTTGCCACAACGCGCGCCCATTCCAGCGAATGCAGTCTACCGCAAGTTTAATGCACAAGCGGGCTGGCAGGACTTTGTGATCGATGAACGTAACAATGTTGCTAGTACTGAGGGCGAACGTGGTTTCTGTCCTCCACCGGGGGATAGCAGTTGGACGCCGGGATTAACCGAGGGTCACTGGTGCGTACAGTTAACCATCGAAGATGGCGGCCCTAACGATGATGATGGGGTGGCTAACCGCACTATTGTCGACCCAAGTGGGGTGTCGGTGATGCTCAATGGTAACCATTTACCGGTGGCGAATCCGGATGCGGCTTCCATCCCATGGAATCAGAGTCTAGATGTTAACGTGCTTGCTAATGATACGGATAGTGATGGTGATAGCTTAACTGTCACTCAAGTCATCAGTGAGTTCGGCACTGTCACTGTACTTGCTAATCAGCAAATTAGTTATATGCCCGCAACCGATTTTATCGGTACCGATGTGCTGATATATAGCATCACCGATGGCAAAGGCGGCACTGCGAGTAGTGAGTTGACTGTAACTGTGAACGGCAATACGACACCAATTGCCGTAAATGACAGTGCTGCAACCGATGACAGAACTAGCCTGTTGCTCGATGTATTGAGTAATGACACCGATGCTGACGGCAATATGTTATCTCTTGTGGGAGCTAGCGCACAGCAAGGGACTGTGTCTGTCGAGTCAAACAAACTGCGCTACATCCCTAAAACCGGATTTGATGGAGTAGATACAGTAACTTATCAAGTGAGTGATGGTTTGGGCGGAGAAGCGAGTGGGCAAGTTCTTATCACTGTGAAGGCGTATCAAGAAGTGGTTATAGATAATAAATCGGGGGGAGGTAGCATGTCTCTATGGGCAATAGCTTTGATCCTTGCGGGTGGTTTAATCCGTCGTAGAGAGTGGCAAAAAGTCGTATTAGGGGTGTTGCTACTGAGCTCAATTCAGCAGGCCAATGCCTCCGATTGGTATGTGGAGGGATTTATCGGACAGGCCCAGACCGATAACGACATACAAGATCTACAGCCACAGGTGGGCGAGGGAGTCGTTACCTCGATAGATAACAGCGATACGGCCTTTGGTGTGAGTGTTGGGTACCAATGGACGCCAACAGTGGCGGTGGAATTAGGTTATGCCGACTTTGGTGAAGGAAGCGCAAGGATTGAAGGCGCGAGCTTAACACCGGAGCAGTACCACGAGTTGGTGAAGAGCGTGACTCCGGTACTTGCAGACGGTGTGATGTTAGGGCTGCGTTTTACCCTGCTACAGCATGAAGGTTGGCGATTTGAAGTACCAGTCGGTTTGTTCTATTGGCAAGCGGATATCAGTAGCACTATGGGAAACACCAGCTTAAAGACGGATTTGGATGGTACGGATTGGTATGCCGGCGTGCGCTTTAGCTATCAACTCACAGATGCTTGGTCGGTGGGACTTGGCTATCAGTATGTGGATATAGAGCCGAATGATTTCCTAAGTTCCCAGTTTAATTTACGTTATCAGTTTTAAACGACATCGCAACATAAAAGGGTTTTGCCAGTTTTTTGAGCTTGGCGCGTGATCAATAAACTGGCTTTTACCCGTTTTAGCTATCAAAAACCCCCGATTTTTTTAGAAAAAGGATAAGCTCATTCACTTAGGCCTAGCTTGGTTTGTGAGTTCTATCGCAAAAAAAATGCCGCTTATCTTTTGCAACACATCATAAATTCAGGTTGTAGATTAAAGACAGGATAGTAAGATTGTCACTTATCCTATTTAGTTTATCGCTATTTTTATCCAGAGGCAGTTATGTCGCAGCGGCAGAAAAAGCCGGAAATCTTGCATACCGAAGTTGTCGCTAGGAGTCGATTATTCCAAATCGAGCAGGTACATCTTAAGTTTTCTAACGGTGTTGAACGTCAGTACGAACGTATGAAAGGTGGCAGTCGTGGAGCTGTGATGATAGTGCCTATTCATCAAGGTCAAATACTGCTGGCGAGAGAATATGCTGCAGGAACAGATTGTTATGAGCTTGGCTTTCCTAAAGGACTTATCGATCCTGGGGAGCTTACCATTGATGCCGCTAACCGTGAGTTGCAGGAAGAAATTGGCTTTGGTGCCAATAAGCTTACCCTGCTTAAAGAACTTAGCCTCGCCCCGGGTTATTTTTCCAGTAAGATGCAGATTTTCCTTGCCGAAGATCTGTATGAAAGCCGCCTCGAAGGGGATGAACCAGAACCTATCGAAGTGGTGCCTTGGGAATTAGCCGACTGGGAAGCTTTGCTTGATAATGCTGATTTTTCCGAATCCCGTAGTGTCAGCGCGTTGTTTTTAGCGCAAAAGTATTTACAACTTAAATAATCTTTTTCCTTTTAAGTGTTCAAAGTCAGAACGCTTGCAAAACATTCGCGAAGTTTGCGATTGGAGTTGTTATGAAGCCAGAAGAGTTGATCGATGAGGTGATTGCGATTGCAACGGATGCAGGCCGTACCATCCGAGATATTTACCTAAAGGGCAACTTTGAGCGGGAAACTAAGGCTGATAATACCCCTGTGACCTCGGCGGATCTGGCAGCCAATAAAATCATTTGTGATCGATTGACCGCCCTTACGCCTGATATTCCAGTGTTATCCGAGGAAGCCGCCGATATTCCCTTGGTGGTGCGAGGGGAATGGAAGCGTTACTGGCTTGTCGATCCACTCGATGGCACGGGTGAGTTTATTGCTGGCAGTGGTGATTTCTCGGTGATTATTGCGCTGGTGGAGCATAACCGCCCAGTGATGGGCGTGGTCTATGTGCCAATGACGCAGGTGTGTTATTACGCAATTGCGGGATTAGGTGCCTATAAACGCACGGATAAACAGGAAGTGCGTATTTGTAGCCGTCAAATTGAGCACCGTGAAAAGGTCTCCCTAAGATTGGCTGTGAGTCGCCGTCAGGATCCACAATCGGTATTAACGCTCTTTAATCACCCTAAACATTGTGAGCTGGTGGTGATGGGCGGTGCGGCGTTGAAGAGTTGCCTCGTCGCCGAAGGGCGAGCCGATTGCTACGTGCGCGTCGGGCCAACGGGGGAATGGGATACGGGAGCGGCGCAAATTATTATCGAGGAAGCGGGGGGCCAGTTAATGGATACTGAGTTGCAGCCCTTGACCTACAACGAGCGAGACACCCTAGAAAATCCTAATTTTATCGTGGTGGGTGCCCCGAATTTAGAGTGGGATAAGATCTTAATTGGTGAATAAATTTCGAATGCAGTCTATACGTCCGGTATTAAAGTCAGAGTTATTGGCGGTTTATCAGCTTGAGCAGGCCATTTTTGGCGAACATAGCTATCCCGATTTTTTCTTCCGCCAGGGATTTGATTGTTGGCCAGAGCAATTTTTAGTTGCTGTGGATAAAGATAACTGTGTGCAAGGTTATTTGCTCTGTGCCCAGAGTGGTGATCCTGAATGTATGTGGATTTTATCCGTCGCAGTGAGTGAACAGACTCGCGGCCAGGGAGTGGGTAAGCGTTTGATACAGCAATGTTTGGCCCAACTGCCAGAGCATGTGCAGCGGGTGCTGCTAACGGTTGACCCAACTAATCCTGCCCACGGCCTATATCGACACTTGGGTTTTGTCGATTCCGCATTTGAAGCGGATTATTTTGGTGCGGGAGCCGATAGAGTGGTAATGGTCTATCGCAAGCCTTAAACCTCACTCTCATTTTTAAAGCAAAAGTTATCCTCAAATAAAAAGTCACCTTTGAATTAAAATCGTCGTCGGCGTGCTTACTAAACACGCCGTTTTTTATGCCGTTTCGATCGTTTTATTCCGCAGACCCGTTCTGTTTCCTGAGTGAATCGGGATTTGGGTGCCTGTCTTTATCTATCCTCTTCAATAACATCCCACATTATTTATCCATTACTGTATGCAAAATAATCTTATTTTGAACATTGTTTTTTATTTGTGCCGCTGCTAGTCTCTTGCTATCTAACAGGGAGTGAAATTGATGGCGAGACGTAAAGAACATAGCCATGATGAAATTCGCGCTATGGCAATACAGGCTGCAACCGACTTGCTGACCGAGCAGGGTGTTGTCGGGCTAAGTTTGCGTAAAGTGGCCAGCCAAATTGGCTATGTGCCCAGCACCTTAATTAACATCTTTGGTAGTTATAACTACTTGCTTTTGGCGGTTTCAGAGGCGACGCTGCGTGCCTTACACGGGCGGCTAGCTGCGGTTAATGCTGCCAGTGGCGTTGGTAAAATCATTGCAATGGCGTCGGAGTATAGTCTGTTTGCCCACGAGCAGCGCCAATGTTTCAAGCTAGTGTTTGAGTTGCAATTGCTCGATTCTGAGCCGTTGCCAGAATCCCAAGGACAATGGATTGCGAGATTGTTTTCGCTAATTGAACATGAAGTGGCGCAGTTATTCCCCGAGATGACACCGGAGCGCCATTTGAGCATGAGCCGCGTGCTGTGGGGCGGGATCCATGGGCTGACAATGTTATCGCTGGATAATAAACTCTTCGCCCAAACGCTATCTCTGCGGGATTTGCTCGAAAGCCACGTGCAGGCTTATTTACAGGGAATGGGTTACCAGAGGGAGCTATCATGCTATTAACAAAACGCTTTTTGCCTTATTTTGCGACTCAGTGTCTAGGCGCGCTGAATGACAATATCTATAAGAATGTGTTGTTGCTGCTAGTGACCTTTAGCCAAGTCAAAGACTTACCTATCAGTGTCGATATGTTTGTCAATCTAGCCGCTGGGGTTTTTATTCTGCCGTTTTTCCTGTTTTCGGCCCATGCGGGTGTGGTCGCCGACAATATGGACAAGGCCAAACTTATCCGCCGTTTAAAACTGCTTGAAGTCATTATCATGTTTAGTGCTGCCCTCGCTATTGTTAGCGAAAATTATATGATGATGTTATTACTGCTGTTTTTAACGGGGAGTCAGTCTGCCTACTTTGGCCCTGTCAAATATTCCCTATTACCTCAAGCCTTAAAAGAAGATGAGTTAGTGACAGGCAATGCTTGGGTTGAAATGGGCACTTTTCTCTCAATTTTAGTGGGTACACTGAGTGCAGGCATTCTTGTTTCTGGGACCAATGCAACCCTATGGTCGGCCATTACCGTTGCCGTACTGGCATTAGCTGGCTATTTATCTAGCCGAGCCATACCCGCATTACCGCCGCAGGGAGCTATAGAGAAAATACACTTTAGGCCCTTATCGGGCACTTGGCGCAGCATCAAAAAAGCCCGTCAGACCCCTTCAATTTGGATGGCGATTCTGGCGATCAGTTGGTTTTGGTTTTTAGGTGCAACCTATCTGACTCAGTTCCCCAACTTTGCCAAGCTGCACTTGCACTCAGGTGCGACAGTGGTGTCCTTACTGCTGGGGTTGTTCTCTATCGGCATTGCCGTGGGCTCCTTCGTTTGTGAGCGCTTCTCCTTTGGCCATGTGGAATTAGGCCTACTGCCCTTTGGGGTACTGGGATTAACGCTCTTTGGGGTGGACTTACTTTGGGCTATTCCACCGGCGCCCGCTGATACTAGTTTGGTTTACGGGGTAACAAGTTTTATTGCCGAGTCGCAGCATTATCGGGTCATGCTGGACTTTTTTATGATAGGTGTCAGTGGTGGTCTATTTATCGTGCCCTTGTATGCCTTCATTCAATCCCGTGCCACCAAGGGCGAATGTGCCCAGGCCATTGCCGCCAATAATATTATGAATTCTCTATTTATGGTGGCTTCGGCACTATTGTCTATGTTGCTGCTTGGGATGATGGGATGGAGCATTCCACAGCTATTCTTACTGCTCGCGCTGATGAATTTTGTCGTCGCCCTGTATGTTTATTCGCAAGTGCCAGAATTTACTCAGCGATTTATCAGTTACTTACTGAGCCATGTTATGTATCGAGTGACCGTCACTGGACGGGAGAAGATCCCTAAAGAAGGTGCTGGCATCATTGTTTGTAACCATGTGAGCTATGTGGATGCCTTGATTATTATGGGAGCATCGACTCGGCCTATTCGTTTTGTCATGGATAAATCTATTAGCGAGATCCCTCTGCTGAAATATTTATTCCGCCACGCTGGGGTGATCCCTATCTGCTCCCCTAAACAAAGCGAAACCACCTATAACCAAGCGTTTGAGACCATCCACGAAGCGCTGATGAATGGCGAATTAGTGTGTATTTTTCCTGAAGGGCGCTTAACCCCCGACGGTAAATTAGGTGAATTCCGCCCCGGTATCGATAAAATCTTGGCCCGCGATCCTGTCCCTGTGGTGCCTATGGCACTGCACGGGTTGTGGGGATCTTACTTTAGTCACAAGGACGGACATGCACTAACGACCATGCCCAAGCGTTTTTGGTCAAAGGTGAGTGTGTGTTTAACAGATGCTATTGATGGCAAAGACGTGAATAAAGACAGCTTAAGAGCCCAAGTGGCGGGCTTACTCGATAGGGTGTAAGTGATTAATGCTGTAGAGAATGATAACCGCAATAAAGTTTGCGGTTATTTTTTACGCTGACTTTTTATTGGGACAACCGATAGTTATCCAACCATTCATGCATGGCCTGATGTGAGCCCTTAAAGAGGATCCGTTCGGATTTCTTTTGTAACTGGTATTCGTACATTGGGTCGTAATATTTGTGCAGCAACACAGTTATCCATGCTAAATGCAGTGAAGTGTCATTTTGGTGGAGTTGCTGGGTTAATGCCTGTTGCATCATCTCCTGTAGTTCCTGATGCTGTTTGCCACCTAAACGTTTACGAATGCTCACTAAACTCTGTAGCAAATACTGGCTAAAGGCGGCGAATCCCGCTTCTGTGCCTAAGCGCTCACAGAATCCCCTATGCATTTTGTGCACATACTCATTGAGTAACCGTTGCAGCCTGATGTCATCCGCCTCCTCTAATACCAGCACATCAGCGGTTTGCATGGCGGTATAAAAGGTCTGTGGCAGTGCCGAACGGCCGATCAGGAAGCTTTCATCTTCGAGCAGTAAACACGCCGCGCCACTTGTTTGGTGCTGTAGTAAGGCAATGGCGAGTTGATTTTCAAAGTTGATCTGCGTTGGCTGTGGGTCGATATTTTTCCCAAAGCTAGAGCCTCTGTGATTGGCTATCCCTTCAAGATCAACCGCTTCTTTACGTTTTAATAGAAAATCAGTTTTACCGCAGCCCGTCATCCCGCTCAAACTTAATAACGGTTGCTGGGCTGGTGCCGCTTCAATCACGCCAATAAGATATTGGCGCATGGCCTTATAGCCACCTTGAATATAGGGGACTTCTATACCCGCTTCTTTGAGCCATTGTTGAGTGAGTTGCGAGCGTAAGCCGCCACGAAAACAATAAAGGTAAGCATGAGGATTGGCTTTAACATAGCTTGCCCAAGCCTCGATTCTTTGTTGTTTGATGGGACCATTCACTAGGGAATGACCTAATTCAATCGCGGCTTGCTGGCCAAATTGTTTATAGCAAGTGCCGACTTTTTCCCTTTCACTGTCGAGCATTAAGGGTCGGTTAGTCGAGTTTGGAAAGGCGCCCCGACTGAATTCGATTGGCGCCCTTACATCCATAAGCGGATGTTGGTTTAGGAATATTTCACGGTACTGTGACGTGGGCACTATCAAAGATTGCATTAACACAAAACCACGCCAGCATTGGATGTGGGTTCCTCAAGGCTACCGATACAGATAGGCGGAATATGATTCGCTTCTAGTAGGGCCACAAGTTCGGCCTCGGCTTCCCTAGACACGGCGACCAATAGCCCGCCACTGGTTTGTGGGTCACACAAAATGGCTTTTTGATGATCGGTAAGTGCGGGTAAGTGCTCGCCATAGCTGTCGTAATTACGATGGGTGCCACCTGGAATACAACCTAAGGCTAAATAATCTAAAGCTCGCGGTAATAGTGGTACCGCATCGAATGCGAGTTTCGCCGTAAGCTTAGCGCCTTGACACATTTCGAGTAAGTGCCCCGCCAAGCCAAACCCTGTGACATCGGTGAGGGCGTTAACCCCCTGAATTTTTGAGATAGCGGCACCGATAGTATTAAGCTGGCACATGGCATTGACTGCAATTTGGCTATCTTCATCTTTGAGTTTTTTCTGTTTTTGCGCCGTGGTGAGAATGCCAATACCGATAGGTTTCGTGAGATACAAGCGATCGCCCGCTTTTGCGGTATCGTTCTGTTTTAAATCACTTAAGGCTATTTGCCCTGTCACAGCCAAACCAAAAATAGGTTCGGGTGCATCTATGCTGTGACCACCGGCTAGCATAATACCGGCTTCCATACAGGCTTGACGGCCACCATCGACGACTCGTTGGGCAATTTCTGCCGGGAGCTTATTAACTGGCCAGCCTAAAATCGCAATGGCCATCATAGGCGTGCCGCCCATGGCATAGATATCGCTAATGGCATTGGTTGCGGCTATTCGGCCAAAGGTAAAAGGGTCATCTACGATAGGCATAAAGAAATCTGTGGTGCTAATGATGCCAGTGTCGTCATTGAGTTTGTAAACGGCAGCATCGTCACGGCTTTGATTGCCAACCAATAAGTTAGGATCGGTAAAAACGGGAAGCTGTGAGGCAAGAATGGTCGTCAACACTTTTGGAGAGATTTTGCAGCCGCAACCAGCGCCATGGCTGTATTCTGTGAGTTTAATGTTTTCTAAGAGTGTTAGCGAAGGAGCAGACATGAGCTCAACATCCTGTAAAAATTGATTGAGGCATCATCATAATAGGATACGGCCACCATGCAAGGCGGCCGTATGATTTTTACCGAGAATTGTGGTCTAGCTATAACTTGCCGTTAAGCTTTTCCAGTTCTTCTGTTGGATTAAAAAGCGGGATTTGAGTTCTTCAACCTGCAGAAGCAATTGTTGGTCGACTAGCTGCTTGCGCTTTGCTTCTAATAGGGTCTTCTTCGCTTGATAATAGTCAAGCAAATGCTCCTTCAGTAGCTCGTACTCAATTTGTATTTTTTCAATAATTTCATCGGCATTAGGTAAGTGAACGACTTTGTTTTTGGTACGAAGTAATTGCATTTGTAGGCGTGCACTTTCAATGCGTTCCTGTGGGCTAGTGCGCAAATCTTTGGCCAGTCCCATCCACGATAGCGCCTTGATCAACCATTTGGTTGGATCGTAGTGCCACCATTTAATACCGTTACGGTAATCGTTTTCAAAGATGTGATGGAAATTATGATAACCCTCACCGTAGGTCAACATGGCGAGGAAACCATTATCCCGTGCAGTATTTTTATCCGTGTAGGGTTGGCTACCCCAAACATGGGCGAGTGAATTAATAAAGAAGGTGCAGTGATGCACCACCACTAAGCGCAATAGGCCTGCCATCAACAGCATTGAAACTATGTCGCCATTGAGCCAGCCTAAAAATGCGGGTAAACCAATGTTCATCAATAGTACAAGTGCCAAATAATGTTTGTGCTGCCACATGACGATACGGTCATTCTGTAAATCGCGCACGTTTTGATAATCGTGGTAACGCTGCGCCTGGTATTCACGCAACATCCAACCAATATGGCTGTACCAAAAACCCATCTTCGCCGAGTAGGGATCTTTGTCGTTATCGTCGACATGCTTATGGTGCACGCGATGATCAGATGCCCAATGTAATGCACTATTTTGTAATGCTAAAGCACCACCAAGGGCATAAAGAAAGCGGATTGCGGGGTGGGCTTTATAGGCCTTATGTGACCAAAGTCTGTGGTAACCCGCCGTGATGGATAAACCACTGGCAAAGGCTAGCACAATAAAGGCAATCCATTCACTGGCACCATAACCGTGCACGATACCGCGCCAAGGGACAAGTATGACCGCGCTAAGGAAGGTCACTGCAAACAAACTGACATTAAGCCAGATGATAGGGGGTTTTTTCATTATAAGTTTCCAATATCCGCATTTGAGCGTACAACTGTAAGCTAATTTAGCCTAGCAATATTGTTTGGTCAAGGTCGATGGGGCTGTGTTTAATGCTTAAAAGCGGTATTATCGCGCTATTACATTCAGTTAGCGGATTTGAGAATGGGTATTCGTGCACAGCAAAAAGAGAAAACTCGTAGGGCATTGGTTGATGCTGCTTTTAATCAGTTAAGTGCTGAGCGCAGTTTCTCGAGTCTAAGTTTGCGGGAAGTGGCAAGGGAAGCCAATATTGCACCAACATCCTTCTATCGTCATTTTAAGGACATGAACGAACTCGGCCTGACTATGGTTGACGAGGGTGGGCTCACCCTAAGACAAATGATGCGCAAGGGCCGTCAGCGAGCCGAAGCGGGTGGGAGTGTTATCCGTATTTCCGTCGATACTTTTATGGAAGTACTTGATTCTAATCCCAATGTGTTTCGAATTTTGCTGCACGAGCGTTCAGGCACTTCGGCGGCTTTCCGTGCCGCTGTGGCCCGTGAGATTGAGCATTTTATCTCTGAACTGGCCCATTACACTGAGGCCACCGCAGGGCGTACACCTATGTTGGCGAGGGCTCAGGCCGAGGCATTAGTGACCTTAGTATTCAATGCTGGCGCATCGGCATTGGATATGAAGCGTGCTGATAGAAAAGTGCTTGCCGATCAACTGGTCATGCAATTGCGTATGGTCGCTAAGGGCGCAGAAGCATTGCAACATAAGGTTGAACATCGTTAGGTTGGATTCGATTTAGCTGAAAAACATAAGGAGCCATAGGCTCCTTATGTTTTTATGTGTACATCTGATAAAGCTAACTCTAACGACGCTCTAGCAGTACACCCGTTTCCATGTGATCTGTGTAAAAGATTTCCAATCTACGGGTGTCCACGCAAGTCCATTGCTGTCTTATATCAAGTTGATTTTATATGATTTTATTTTTACTGTTGTCCATGGATGTCTCAGGGGATACAATAAAAACTCATCCGTCGCCGTACCCCCAGCCGTACCCAGAATTGTTGAGGTTTACTCATGACCACAAAGCGAATTAGCAGCAATGCCACATTACAAGCATTGAGTCCGCAAGATAAAGAGTACCTAATCCCAGATAAAAAAATTGAGGGGCTCAACATCCGCGTCCGCCCAACTGGCACTATGACTTGGGTATTTCGATTTCAAGTTGGTAAGAAGCACGAAAAAATCTCAATGGGCCGATACGACAAGTTAAGACCAGAAACGGGAATGACATTAGAGCAGGCTAGAAAAGAGGCGGGACGTTTTCGTAGTTGGTTAGAAAATAACAAAAATCCTAAGCAAGAATTGTTAAGGGAGCATCGCGAGCAAGAGGAAGCGAAAACATTTGATAATGCTTTTGTGAGTTTTGATGAGAAGCAGCTATCAAAGCAATTGCGGGGTTCTCAGGCAAGAGCCATCTATTTACGCGACATAAAGCCGTATCTTGGCAACATTAAATTAGCTGATTTGAGAATGAATGATCTCAATAAAGTATTTGATGCTAAGGTGGATAAAAATGGTCGGAGGATGGCTGGCGCTATAGGGGTGTGTCACAAGATCATCAATCAGGTTATCAAGCATGCCTTAGCGTTGAATATGCTTGATACGCATCCTGCGCCGCTATTGAGGGCGAGAGATGTTGGTGGTGGGACGAAAATCACAAGGCGAAATTTGAGTTTCGACGAGCTGAAAATATTGCTAACAGGGTTGCCTTCTTGGCGAACGGATGCTGCCAATATTCGGCTATTACATTTTTTACTTGGGTGTGGACAAAGGATCAGTGCAGTACTTGAAATGCGCTGGAGTGAGGTTGATTTTGATAAGAAACTTTGGCTGCTTCCTGCGAGTTCAGAAGAACGACACACTAAGAGCCAAGAAAGTCGCAAAGTGCCATTAAGTGATTACCTTATTAAACTGCTTGAAGATCAACGTGAAACTGTCTCTAGTCATTGGAAATTAGTATGGCCTCAGGTTGGCTCAGATAAAGCACAAGAGCCTTCTGCTATTCGCTCTCATATCAAACGTAATCTGCCAGTGAATTTTGATCGCTTCTCGCCTCATGACTTGCGCCGTACTTTTATCAGTCGATGCAGTGAAATGGGATTAGATATCGTGGCAATTGAAAAGACGGTTGGGCATCAGCTTCCTAGTATGCTTCGAGTATATAACCATCATGATTACTTTGACGAGCAATTATCAGTATTACAAGCTTGGGGTGAGAAGTTGGAAACTCTGATTATTGAGAATGTAGTGCCTTTAACTTCGAGGAAATTCATATAGGCGGCTTTTCCGTCAGATTAGAGTCCGTCAATATTATTGAATACTCCACTATTGAACTTTCTTGCTATGTGAAATCAGTAAATAGTGTGTATGTCTGAACGCAAAAACAACATGAAATACCTCAGGGCGTCAATTCTATGTAACTCATTAATACTATGTAAGAGCGTTAGATTTAACACGCAATTGCCCACTAGCATGACCATGTGACGTGTACAGAATAGCTGCCTTTTAAGCAGAATCGTTCATATTTGAAAAATGTGAAAGCAAACCCATTATGAACTGTTTCTTCATAATATATGTATCATTGTTACCAGCATATTTTACTGATTGTTATTATTTTTATCGGTAGAAATATTTTCCTCTATTAGCACTTCAGGTGTAGGTTCTGGATCTTTAGATGTAATTCTTGAATTTTTAATAAAGGCTATTTTTTGTTGTAGTGACTCGGCTAAATCTCTTAACTCTTGCAGAGTTTCATCATCATTTCTCTTACGTGATTTTGTTTTATTCATAAATCGTATTTTTTTCATTTCATAGTTCTTTTTGAGCTTTTTAAGATATGCTAAGGTTTCCCAATCTTTATCGTGCAATGAGAAATGAATTGACGTAATTATGCAATCCATTTTGTCTTTTGGAGTTATCGGCTCCAGGTTATCCGCGTGTAAATTATTTTTAATATTGTTCCATACCCAATCTATATCTCTATCATGGATATTTAATATCCAATCAGTTATTTTTGATGTTTTGTATTCATATTCTCTAATCTGATTTTTTAAGCTTTCTAATAGGTCAAATTTCGCATGCATATTGTCAGACTGTTTTGGATTCCAAAAATCCATAAAGTATATGATTGAGTTAAATCTGTGCAAGGTATTGTCTAGGTATAGCGAGTTAATTATTAAGTCATATGTTTTTTTATGTTTTTTTGTTGAGAAATATAATGGTGGTGCATATTTACTTTGTATTGATGGAGTGAATTTTGTAATTGTTGATTCTTCAGAGGATCTTATGAAATACCAGCATATTAGAGTATGTAATGAGTTTTTAGGGTTAAGCCATGAAAAATAGTTTTCATCTAAGATATTTAATTTACATTCATAAATAAGTTTTTCATTTCTTAGTTTTGCTAGATCTATTAATAGTTCAGGTTTTAGGTTTGAGTTTAATAACGTAGAGCCGGAAAGTTTTTTAATTTTACTTGATTCAATATTTCCACTAATGATTGATTTTATTTCTCCATAAATAGCTTCCATGCTTGTTGATGTGTGTAACTTTTTTATAATGCCTTCTTTAATCATTACTTTATAAAGGTATATAAATTCTCTTTCTTTTTTAGATGGAATTTTATTTAAGTTTTCTATCATTTTGGTTGTTTATGAGTTGTTTTTCTAATGTTAGCATGTAATTTTTTCGTGGTAAAGATGTGGTTTTTTTGTGGGTTTGTATGTTTTTTATCAACCATTTGAAATTAAAAGTGCTTTTAATTTCAAATGGTTAGGTGTTGCCTGTCGTTCGGCGCACGATTTTTGCGTACTTGTTTAACAATAAACTGTTTTTTGTAGAACTTAGTTTAAGACATAACTCCAGAGTTGAAGATACCAGGATTTAGCGCGTAAAAAGGTTAATTTCTTTGAGAAAGGTTAGCTTTCGTGACTAACTGAATTTCGGATTAGTAATATAGGTAAGTTTGGTGTGGTTTGATGAGGGAGGAGATCTAAGAACATCATACAATGATATCGTGTAGAAAAATACATGCTTGGTACATCTTGTGAATTAATTACACAGGAGTATCACCATGACACCATTCAATCCAAGCTTCTTACAGCTGACTAGCGAATATCCGCTAGTACCAGAGTATCAAGCTATCCTTCAGCGCACACTTGAATTAGAACTTAGCAACTTCAATCGAGTTTGTGCAATGCGCTTTGATTTGAGATTTCCTGACAACATGTTTTATCAGGACCCTAAAGTGATCTCGCGTTTTATTGACTCGTTTAAGGCTCATTTGCTGACCTGGAATAGTCGACGGTCGAGCTCACATAGCATCGGCTTTAGTTATGTTTGGTGTCGAGAAAGATATCGCTCACCAAACTGGCATTACCATTTGATCTTTTTGTTTAATAAAGATGCTGTATGTGGTTTTGGAAGTAATGCCTTCAAAGATGACAGTACCTACAATCGCATTTTAGACTCATGGGCGAGTGCAATTTCCATTCCTGCTGAACAAGCTTTAGGTTTAGTTCATATATGTAATAACGGGGTGTACTGGCTCGATCAACGTTCTGAGTTTTTTCTTGCACAGCTAGACTTGGCAATGAAGCGATTTAGTTATCTTGCTAAAGAAAAAACGAAAGACATTAATGATGGATACCGAAATTTTGGTTCTAGCCAAAAAATTTTTTTGATTTAGTTCCATTATCATTGGCGGTATTCATACCAAAGTATGTTACCCACCAGCAGAAAAAGTGTCAGTATGTTTATTACTAGACGAATATTCATAGCAAATAGGCAATAGATTTGAGTTGGTAGATTATTGCTGCGTGAGCAATCCCTTAGCCTCACACTCACGCAGCAATAACTATGGTTTGCAGTTAAAGTTTACATAGGGTTCTAAGGTTATGAAATTAACCCACAAGGAATGTCAAAATGGATATAGGTCACAGAGAGTTACAACTACATCTTAATAGCCAATATTATTGCTTGGCGCTAGATAAACTCGACTTGATTTCACAAACCATGAGAGCCGCTCTAAATAAGTATTCAAGAGTCTTTATGGTCCGGTTTGATGTGCATTTACCTCGGTTGAATTTAAAATATTCACCAAAAATTTATGATTCAGCTGTAATAGACCGGTTTATTGACTACCTGAAAGGCACTATTCAAAAGGGAAGTTTTCCACAGGGCTGCAAAGGTAAGCAAACTTATCCCAGTAAAATGTTCTATGCATGGTCAAGACACTATTCAGATGCAGATACTGACCATTATCATGTTGTCATTTTCCTTAATCATGATGTTTGCAGTCATTTGGGGGATTTCAGTGTCCATGGATATAGCCTGAATACTAAGATTGTTGAAGCTTGGGCCTGCGCATTGGAGTTAGACATCGACAGTACTAAGTTTCTAGTGGATTACCCTGAGGATACACCTGTTTACTACCTCAATCGTAATGCTAAAAAATTCCCTCAGACTTTTGACAAAGCATTCTTTCGCTTAAGTTACTTAGCCAAACAAGGGACTAAGCACTATGAAGATAGGATGCATTCATTTGGTTGTAGCATAGTGTAGGATTCTCATTAAATCTGCCTGCTGGTGGGATTAACTATTGAGTTTTTAAACGTTTTAATCTGATAGAGCAAAACGCCCAATTAAAACATTGGGCGTTTTTAATTCTAACATTGTTTATTTTTTGAGTTTTGAATGACAGAGAGGTATTGACCAGCTCACTAAGTCTTTATCGGGGGGCGTTGATATCGTTCGTTGGAGAGGATAGTAAGCTATCGTACTGTGGTTGCCTTTATGTTTTTGTTTGGTTGCTAAGTTGTTTTGTTGTGTAACCGTTTATTTTTTATTAATTGCTCATCCTGCATTTTGTAAGGGGTTTATTTGTTATTAGATTTTGCTTAATTGTTGGACGGTGTTGATTTGATTTTGGTTAACGGTTATAGCTCGTTTGTTGCTATGTCAAACGGAGCTTGATGATGTATACCAATCCCTTCAAAACCCTATTAGTCTTTTTTCTCACATTCACCGCGTCTTTCTCTATTTTCGCAGATACCGAAACTGTGGCATTAACAGGTGCATTTCGTGTGAATGAGATGGGAGCTGCAACCTATTCTTTGCCGATAGATGCGGCGCCAGGAAGAGGGGGCATGAAGCCTTCAGTAGCAATAGCGTATTCGTCGTCCGGTTCGGATGGTTATTTAGGTTTGGGTTGGGGTATACAGGCTGCGTCAGCGATAAATCGCTGTCCTAAGACCATTGAACAGGATGGTTTTTTACAAGGTGTCCAATTAACGGATACCGATAGTTTTTGTTTGGATGGCCAGCGATTGATCCTTGTGAGCGGTCAAAATGGTACTGATGGTGCGGAATATCGTAAAGAGATTGATGATGCCTCGTTAATTACTGTATTAGGCCGAGCAAGCGGTGGCGGTCCAGGCGCATTCAAAGTAGAAACTAAAGCCGGTGAAACCTTTTACTATGGTGATGTATATACCCAAGCGGGTAAAAATTTTGTAACGACATCAAACTCTAATAACCAAAGTGACTCGTATCAAGTTGCATTGAAAAATGGCAATGAAGTTATTCATGCTTGGAGTTTAAAGGCGATAGAGGATGTGGTGGGTAACTACATTAGTTACCATTACTTTAAAACTAACGATGAACAGTATTTATCCAGCATTGATTACTCAGGACATACTAACGGCGCATTGCCCTATAAAAAGATTAGTTTTGATTACGGCGCTCGTCCATATCCTAAAAAGGGCATTGTTTATGGTTCAGCGGTTTCGCAGACAAAGTTACTGACTAAAATCATCCTATCAACAGATTCTCAAATTGAAAAAACCTATTATCTCACCTATCAACTAGCCAGTTCTCTGTCCGAGTTTAATTATCTCGATAATATCCGAGCCTGTGTGGGGACAGATACAACTGATTGTACCCGCAGCATTCATTTTACTTGGGAACGAAGCCAAATCCCGCAATCACCAACCTATAAACCCTATACAGGACTGGACACAACTACCAACCTAAATATTCCTTCCGGTGAAAACCTCACCGCCAATATTTTTGATATGGACGGTGATGGGTTGGCGGATATCGTCTATGTTAGAAATGGCACTTGGTATAAGCGATCTATTGCGTCAGGTGTCGAAACGCAAATGGCAAGCATAGGTGCCTCTCAACATGCTTATGCTCAAACTATCGATTTTGACGGCGACGGGCAACGTGATTTGCTTATTGCTGCAAACAACACTTCTCCTTGGCAAGTGCTCTCTTTTAAACCATCACAAGAAAATACCCACGATTGTGAGCCTGATGGTAATGGCGGTCAACTTTGTACTGATAGCACTCGCACGGTGCAATACACCCAAACATCCTTAGGGCAGACAGCGGTTGGTTTGAACGGTAGTGCGATGGTCGCTGATGTGAATGGCGATGCTTTAGAGGACATAGTGTTTCTCGATGCAGGCCAGATTAAGTGGTACAAAAACTTAGGCGGAGGGAGTTTTGCTGCAGCGGCGAGTTTGTTTACGTTCCCTACGGGGAGTGATGCAAGCCCAGGCATTCCACGCATTAATCATACGGCAAAAGGCTTCGAGTCGAGTGCGCTTTTGGATGTCAATGGTGATGGATTGACTGACTTATTGCTGAAAGTCAAAAAGACAGTTAACTATTGCTCTACGGGCTCGGGGATTATTTACGATATTACCCAGTCTGAATGTATTGGCGATTTTAATGGACGCTGGGGACAAAATATCACTGACAACTGGATACTTTATGTATCAACCGGTAGTGGCTATAAAGAGCAGCAAATTATTACCATCGTATCGGGAATGGATACCTTACGGGCAGCTGATTTTAATGGTGATGGACTAACCGATATTGCCTATGTAAAAAGCAATCAATGGTACATCCAGTTATCAGACAGTAATGGTTTTTTAGCACCGATTGCGACAGGGATTGCGACAGACAACGATAAAAAGTTAAACACCTATTTTGTTGATATTTCGGGTAATGGACGTGCTGATATACTTGCTAAATCAGAGTCGCTTCAATCGACTATTTACATGTCAGAGCCAAGTTCAGTCAATGGCGCCTCATCTTGGAAAGCGTCCGGCATAATAGACCATGTCTCTAACCAGCGGCTGTTTTTTGCAGATATTGATGGTATTGGTAAATTGGACATTATCGCTAATGCCAGCGGCTGGTTTCGTTATGCCCCTCTTTCACCCAAATACAACAATACTATCAAAGCCATTACAGATGGTTTTGGGGTGACGACTAACATCAATTATGCCTATTTAACTGAGCAGCTTAATGGTCAAAGCCGGGTATATAAAACTCAAACCTCCAGTAATGTTGATCATTCAAAAAACTTCTCTATCATCGCGCCACTGCAAGTCGTTGCTGAAGTAAGCACACAGGCAAGTAGTACCGGTAGTGTCAGTGTTGCTTACGAATATGGTGGATTACTCGTTAACCGTTTAGGGCGAGGTGTTGCAGGTTTTGAATTACTGAGAACCATTGACAACCAATCTAAGGTTGTTACTGAAACCATGTATGACCAGATATTTCCACGTATTGGGTTACCGATTGCTTCCAAGCAAAGTTACCAATCACAAGCATTATCAGAGGCAAGAACCAGCGTGGATTTTGTCCGCGATAGCTATGGGGTGTATCGACAAACCAGCATGAGCAGTACCGATATTACTCGTCAGTACGGAACGGATAATGTGGTTCGGGAACTTACGCAAGTTGATACTCAAAATACTTATGATGATGCGGGGAATATTCTCAGCAGTGAGGTAGTAACTCGTGACTTACAAACTAACACTGTCGTCTCTACCGTTTCTATCAACAACGAATACAACGGTGCGGGAGGCGACGCCAGTAAGGGGCGGCTAAGTCATTCTGTCGTGACAAAGTCTCGAGCAGGTCAGCGAGATAATGTCCCTGATATCACCAATGAGAGTAGTTTTACTTACTTTGATAACGGCTTAATCAAAGACTCCATCGTATCGCCCAATGACAATCGTTACAAAGTCACTACCTCTGTCACCTATGATATTTATGGCAATAAAACTTCAGAATCGATAACGGCAGGCACGAAGGCTGATGGTTCTGAACCCCAAACTCGTAGCAATTACAGCACCTACGATGCGAGAGGACGCTATTTAAAAACCTCTACCAATCCCCTTGGTGATACGGCAACCTATGGTTATAACGGCACAACGGCCGATAGTGTTACTGGGTTGATCACTAAAGTCACGCTAACGGATGCAAATGGCCGAAGTTTAACAAAGACCGCTGATAAATGGGGACGGCCTGTCGGTGAGTTAACGCCTGATGGCGTATTAACCCAAATCAGCTACCAATCTTGTAGCAGCGGTGGATGTTCTTTGTTTGCTGATGGTTACCTTTTGACGGCCACATCAAAAGCCGGAACGCCGAGTGCAAGTGTCATTACCGACAAATTTGGGCGCACGGTCGGTAATTTGCTGGTGGGATTTGATGGTAAGACGATTGCCACTGCAAAAGAATATGATGGATGGGGTCGTCCAATTAAAGACTATGAGCCTCGGTACGATACCGTATCCACGTATTTTACTGAGCTTAGGTATGACGGTTTTGGCCGAGTCATTGCGCAAGTCAATCCTGATGGTGGTGAAACATTAAATGACGTGCAAGGTTTTGAATCTCTGACCATTGATCCGTTAGGAAATCAAACATCCGTGGTCGTGGATGCCCTTGGGCTGCAGTCTGTTGTAACTGATGCCTTAAATAACCAGTTGCATTTTGTCTATGATGCATCGGGAAATTTACTCAAGTCTTATGTGTCGGGTAATGGTACCGAGATTGTCAGGACGCAGCTGATTTATGACGATTATGGTCGTAAAACCACCTCAATTGATGTTGATAAGGGAACGTGGCGATATACCTATAATGCATTTGGGGAGCTGCTTTCTCAGACGAATGCCAATAGCCAGTCTACTTTCTTCTACTATGACACACTCGGGCGGCAAGTGCGCCGAACTGAGCCTGAAGGCACCTCTTGCTGGGTATATGGTACTAAAGCGGCTAAAAATGCGGGCTTATTGGTTGCTGAAAAACGTTATGACACCATTGTAAGCGATTGCAGCGCGGCAGGTGCTGTACATCAAAAGACCACCAGCTATGATGAATTGGGGAGATTAAAATCCACCACTACCACGATAGGTGCGTCGAGTTATACCTCAAGCGTCAACTACGATAGCCTCGGGCGAGTCGCTGAACAAAGCTATCCTGAAAATCTGCTTACCGTTGTTAACCATTACAATACGTCTGGCTACTTGTACAAGCGTACCGACAAGGCGACGGGTATAGCCTATCAAACCATCGAGCAAATGAACGCTAAAGGTGGCGTTGAAAATGTTATCTATGGCAATGGTACAGAGGAGTTAACTGCTTATGATGAAAAGTTGGGGTGGGTGAAAAGCATTCAGTTAACAAGCCCAGGCGAAATGCTTCACGATTTAGAATACGTCTTTGATGGTGTTGGTAATCTTACTCAACGCAAACACAAATTGTCTTCAGCATCAACGACATTTGCAGAGACCTATAGTTATGATGACCTTCATCGTCTATATAAGCGAACGAAAAGTGTTGAGTTAGACAACATTATTTTACCAAGTGAAGTAAGCACTCTTCAATATGATGATTTTGGGAATATCACCTCAAAAACAGGGGTAGGAACATATCGTTATGATGCGACGAATCCTTATCGATTATTAGATATTTGTGGTGAAGAAGGCTGCGGTACACTTGAAACAACACCTGCAAGTAAATCCTGCCCAACGGGTTATGCGCTTAATGCGGCTGGTACAACCTGCCAAAAAAGTGAAAGCCAGTCTGCATCACTAAGTTATAACTATAGCTGTCCAAGTGGTTATAGTCTTTCAGGTACAACTTGTTCTAAAACGGAAACCAAAGTCGCGCAGGTTAAAACCGAACAAAGTTGTCCTAAAGGCGGTACGTTAAATACCGCTACAGGTCAATGTTCTCGACGTTTTAGTTTCACGGGAACAACCAAACCTTCAGGGGCTGGAGTTGTTTGTGATAACGGCGAACCAATGGGCGGTGGACGACGCCTTTGGGATTGCACTGAAACTTATCAATCAACCGCTAAGCAAGTGTATAGCTGTGATGCGGGCTGGACGGTAAGTGGTGCTAACTGTACACGGACATTATCGCAAGCGGCGACTCAAACACCAGTTTATTCTTGTCCCGCTGGTTGGTCTGTTTCAGGAAGTACTTGCAATCGTACACTCACTGCTTCAATAACCTATAGCTGTCCAGTAGGTTGGACGCAAAATGGCGCTCAGTGCAGTCGTGCACGTCAAGCCAGTTACGCGATGGTTTATGATAAGAATGGCAATATTACCAATGATGGTACTAGAACGCTGACTTATAGTTCCTATGATTTGGTCACCAATATTACCAAAGGTAACGAATCCAGTCGTTTTAAATACGATGCCTCAAGACAGCGTTATGAACGTTATGATGTCAAACTGGAAGACGGGGTTTTAGCCTACTACACCACTTACTATATCGATGGCGCCTATGAAAAAGTAGTGCGTACCGGAGGCGGTAAAGCAGCGCTCACGGAGCAAAAACTGTATGTGGGTAATTTGGTCATTACTAAACGCAGTAACAATAGTACGGATAGTTTCTTGTATTTGCATAAAGACCATCAAGGGTCTACTACGACCATTACGGATGCCGCCGGCAACAGTGTTCAGCAGTTTGTTTATGACCCTTGGGGTAAACAAACCGCAGTATTTGATACTGGTTTATTGGCCAACTATACCACTCCAGCCACCACTAAAGGTTATACCGGCCATGAACATATTAGCCATTTGTATTTAATCCATATGAATGGCCGTATCTATGACGCGACAATTGGGCGCTTTATGCAAGCAGACCCCTTTATTCAAGCGCCAAGTGATACGCAAAGTTATAACCGCTATAGCTACGTGAAAAATAACCCCATGAGCTATACCGACCCCAGTGGCTTTTTCTTTAAGCGTCTTTATAAAGCATTGATGGATATTGGAGGGGTGACTTTTATTCATCGACAGATTGCCAAAGTGGAAGGGCTTGGTTCGGCAATTCAAATTGGCCTAAATTATATTCCATTTTTTGGACAGTTGGCGTCAGCACACTTTGCTTTTGATGCTTCATTTGTCGCTACGGGGAGTTTAAGTTCAGCCTTTAAATCTGGTGCAATATCTTTCGCTGCTTCAAATATGGCACTGAATGGCCTAAACGGTGTGGAGGGATTTGTCATTAGTGGGGTTGCTGGTGGTATTTTTAATGTTGTACAAGGTGGTGAGTTCGGTCATGGATTTATCGCTGCTGGTGTTGGGATGCTTGGAGCTCAAGGCGTTGGAATGTTAGGTATTTCAGGGGTTGTGGGACAAACATTGGCATCAGCAATTATTGGGGGAACGGCCTCAAAGTTAAGTGGCGGTAAATTTGCTAATGGGGCTGCGTCAGCTGCTTTTACTTCGTTGATCAACAGGTTAAGCAGTATAGCTACTAGTAGAGCCAAACAAAATACGAACAATTCAGATAAAGTTGGAGCAGAGAATGCAATCGCAAAATTAAAAGCAGCTGGAAAAATCAGTACAGCTAAATCTTTCGATTCTCCAGATGATACTGCAAGAGATATTTTAAATCTAATGGCGCCAATATCTGATAAATATAATATAGAAATTGGAGGTAGTATTTATCATGATCGTCTTGGATATCACTATAGTTACCCTGAAGTTGGTTCTGCAACGTCCATTAATATTGTAAATGGTGTTGATGGATATCACACTCACCCAAATTCATTTTTCGAGTTTTCTAATCGATTTAATGCTGCCAGTGGTGGAGGTGGGGATGTCGGTTGGTTAAATAGGCTGGAAAATAGGAGTGTTACATTGTATTTAGGAACGCAAATAGATGGGAGTACTTTGATTGGAAGTTGCACATCGGTAACTTGTTTTCATAGCCCATATGGTACACAACCTAACAAGGTGTTATAGCTATGCGTATTATATTTTTGATGATTATGTTTTTAATTCAGTTTGATTGTATGGCTGTAGAAAGAAAATCTGCACAAGATGACTTTACACCATTAATATTTTCTTGTTTAAATGCATATGCTAAAAGTGGTGATGTAAAAGATATAGATGAGATTGACCGTGTATATGTAGTTTATGTTGATAATGGTAAACTTATAGATATATTCTTTTCGCATGGAGATGTAGTGGAGGGGGAAGGAAAGGGGGATTATAAAGGGATTTTATCTTGTAGTGGTATTTTAGATGATGGGTTCAACATATATCGACTTCGAAATCCTTATGTCTCTGACTATTTTATTGATAAACCAAGTGTTGGTAATGGCGTTGTTAATGTTGATACTTGTGGAGCGGCTAAGGAGCGCATGTATATTTTTGAGTCAGGAAAGATTTTCTATCAAGGAGAGAAAATTTTTGAATGTCATTAAATAGTTGTAAGATGTTAAATGTTTTTTTGTGATGTTTAATAAATAATTCATTCCCAGGGGGAGCAAATATTAGTTACAACTATTGTTGGGGGGAACTGCCTAACAGTTAAGTGGCGGTAAATTTGCTAATGGGGCGATGACTGCGGCATTTGCCTACGCGATGGGGGCCGCAGCATCTAAAATCAAATTACAAACCAAACATTACTGGTAGTGATAAAGTTGCCTTTGTAGGTGGAGCTGCGGATAACACTTTTGGTGCTCATGTAGTTAAAGGTCAATACGAAGACTATATTTCACTTTATGGTAGTGATAGTGCTAGTTATTTCGAATGGACGGATGCCGATGCACTTTCAACATATGTCGCTGGTAATAAGGGAAGAGTCACTATTGTTGCACATAGCTATGGTGCTGATGAGGTTGGACATTTGGTTGCTGGTGGTATGCAAGTTTATAAGCTCGTGACGGTCGATCCTGTTGGTTGGACTCGGCCTAATATGCACGCTATAGCTAGTAATTCCGTGATCTGGAATAACTACGATTCAACTGGCAGCATGGGGAGTTCTTGGAACAATGTTGTTTCTACTTTTGGCGGTGCTTGGAACTCGTTGCCATCTGGCTATGCAACAAACCACTATACAAGCAGCCTCGACCACGTGACTATTTGTTCAGTATATTGCCGACCTTAAAGGATCGAATAATGAAAAGCTTTTTTTTAAAATTGACAGCGACGATTTTTTTGTTGGCATTATCTGGTTGTGCTACTAGCTCACCAGAAGATTTCCATGTTGAAAAACTTAGTTTAGTTAAAGTCTCAACGGATACAAAAAAAGAGATTGATTATGGCCGCTATGTAGACGTTGATGGTAGTTTTTATCGCCTAAGATTGGAATTGACCTCTAGTACCGATTTGGTGGATTTGGCTGGAGATTATTCCTTAAGGTATACATCTTATTTGTGTGACCGACCCGATTATAAAGTACTTATAGGCAGCAACGCACTGTATTCGGATGGTGAAAATGTGCAAGGCTTGGGCTTATCAAAGAGATATGGTAGTACTGAGATTCCTGAAAGGATCTTTTTAAAAGAACCTAAGTACAAGATTATACAATCGGCTTATAAAGTCGAAAAAAGACAAAGTATTGAGAAGTCTCTTAATTCTGACGGTACGGATAAGCGCCATGCCTATAATATGTATTTAGGTCTTTATTCCCCTGCGGTTGCAAGCTGGAGAAAGAATTCAGAAGGTAGCTACCAAAATGAATTTGAAGCGTATGATCTAAAGACTCAGCCAGAAGATGTGTGTATTGTCATTGAAGGCCATGCAAAGCTCGGTGGTGGTTTCAAATCAAACGTAGTCAAGGTTGACCGACAATTGTTCAAAGATGTGCTAAACGGAGTTGAATGAGTTATCCCTAATATGGATTAGCAGCTTTATTAGCTGCTAATCAACTAATACTGCTCGAATCTCTTTCCAGAAATAATCTTTTGAACTGGAGGGCAGTGGGTTAACAACTGACGTATAGTGTTAACCATTAAGAACGATGGCGTTGAGGTTTCATTTTGGCAGGTACTATTGTGCCAGCAATGGCGGGACAATATTACGCATTAGGCGTGGGTAACTACCACTATTATTTGACCAATTTTGAGAGGAAACGCTAATGCGAAATGCCTATATAGTGTTGTTGGTGTTGCTGATAACAAGCCTAGTACAAGGATGTGCCTACTATAGTTACAGTACTCGCACTGCTTACGGTGTGCAAAAAGTGGATATCGAAGAGTATTTAGGGCCGATTGATATAGGATATGATTCTCCCATCTTAAGCCCTGTCATCACTTTTGATAATGGTGTGCAAGTCAAGTTTTATATTTCTGGAGCGTATAATTATCCACCCCAAAAAACTGATTCAGAATATTTTAATAACGCAAGAATTGAGATGTTTATCACTTCATTAAAACAAGGGATACAGCTGAATACAAAGCGTATCATTCTAGACCAATATCGTATTGGTAAAAAAATACCCGTTAAGTTTATAGAAAAAACGTTATCCAAGTTTGGCGAAAAACCAGCATGGACTATTGGTTTGTACATATCCAGAATTGAGCCAAAAAGCTTTTTATGATTTTTATAAAAAGGAGAGTATTGAGGTACCTTACATGACTAATCTCAAGTTAGATTTAATAAAGGGTAGCGGTTTGAAGTCAAATTCCAATATTCTCTGTGGTGAATTAGTCGCGATGGATACTAACTTTGCTGGCGAGCAAGGATATTTTACCATCACACTGCCTTTTATCGAGGCGGGAAATGCCAAAGAATACACAGTGCATTTCTATCCAGTAGGGACTCGTTACACCATTAAGTAACTCACCCCTAGTTATCGGTGTTCGGATCAACGTTCAAAAAAGGAATTATTATGAATAGGATCTGGGGATGGGGATTCACTCTAATGTTATTCAGTTGCACGAGTATTGAAAATCGTTATTTCGATTTAAATACCCGTATCGAGTATTCTGAACATTTAAATAGTTTAAAAAATGACTATGGTGAAGGTCGATACTATATGTTTTAAGCTGTTGATTTCACTGAAACAGGCGACCGCCAACCTAGTTTAGCAAGACTTAAAAAACTAATTAACTTACATGCGAACATCCCTGTTGATTGTAAGAAAAATATGGAAATCATCGATAGCACAAGGAATTTATACGAGGGTGGTGGGGAAAGCATTATCATCAAGTGCAGTGAATGATAGGATAAAATCACAGTTACATGAGCAGGCCTATGTTGAAACGAGTTATCAGTTATTTGATGTTTGCATGTTTACTCAGTGCATGTGCTTCTGATCCACGTTTTCGGGCTTTGGAAGACGCCGAAAAAGCACATAATAAGAAACAGCGAGAAACTTCGTTAGTGCTGATGGATTTGGATGAGATATTCCCCGATCCTCAAGTTCGAGCATTGGCGAAAGCGGCAGGAAAAGGCGATGTCAAAAAAAACCGTGAGTTAGTGGCAAATGGGGTCGATGTCAACGCTCAGGGAAGGTCGACAGGTACGCCGCTGTTTTGGGCAATTTATAAGGGTAACCTTGAAGGCTTTGAAGAATTACTAAAACAAGGGGCCACGCCCAATGTCAAACTTGAGGGCTCTAGTACTGTAATGCATTGGGCGACCAGAAATAAAGATAGTCACTTTTTACAGCTGGCATTAGCCTATGGTGGCGACCCCAATCTTAAAGGGGGAATGTTTGATGCCCCACCTATTGAGGAAACCGTGGAGTTAGGCGGAAAAACGATACCCAGAAATTATTATCTGCTCATTGAAGCTGGCACAGATCTTAATATAAAAACAAACACAGATGCTACCTTGTTAACTCAAGCGGCTGGTAGACGTCGATACGATGTTGTTTTAGATCTATTAAATCGAGGAGCAGAATTTCAAATGGTTAACGGAATAGGGCGCGTTGGTCTGTATTATTGGTTAGCCGAGCATGAGCGGGTAATGGATAAAAATGAAGACGCCTATAAACAGAAGAAAAAAGTTGAGCAGTGGTTACAAGACAGAAATATTGACTTCAGCATAATCACTCCAGGCTCAAAGGGGAGTTCTGGCTAATAGTGTCTGAGGATTTTTTGAGTGGTAAAGCCAAGACGTTAACCATGTATTTTTATCTACTCAGTAAAGCCCATTAAGTCACTTGGGTTGATTCGGTTGATGTATTGGCTCAATTAGTTTTGAGCAGTTATGGGCAAGAGTGTAAGGAATGAGTGATGAAGTATTTGTTACTGCTTATCGGTCTTTGCTTGTGTGGCTGCACTTCCACCATTTTGGAGGTCGCCAGTGTGCCTTCAGTTAGCCCTTGGGAGCCAGTTCCTGATACAAGGGAATACACGTATAACAAAAACCTTGATGATATTATTGAGTTTCCCGACGTTAATCTTTCGTTATCGCTGACAAATTATGAAACCAAGTACCGCGGTAATGCCATACTGGGTATCGAGATGAACCGTTGGCCCGATAGTCAATTTAATGATGATGAAATCATACTCGCATTGGGGGTAAAACCCTTGAAATTGAATGTTGAGCTAATCGCAAACAATATCGCGCTAATCATGAAAGTTGATGGTATTGAACAGCATTTCAAACCATATAGGGTGATGAAATTTAAAGACTATGATACTAAATTTTGTGGTTTTGATAACTCTTTTGGTGGATGGGGTACTCGCAGTATAGACATTGCCGATAAAAATGAGAGTTTACGGCTCGGCAGTGAATTTGTAGATAACTGTTATAACTTGTACTTTAAATTCCCTGAAAAGGTCAAAGATGTGGATTTTGCTCTCGATTTTTCCGACTCCCTGCTACCTCTGGATAATCATAAAATCATCTATTTTCATAAGAAACTGATTAAGTGGATGTCATCTAACTAAAACAGACTAAATTTTTGATTTTACGAAAGAGGTAAGTACATCTTGGGAGTTAGCCCCTCATTGAGTGCAGTTTTATGAGAATTTTACATGTGTTGCTTAAAACGGTTGCTACAGTGCTTACTAGCTTAAGTTTGGCAGGTTGTCCTACTCAATTTAATGTTGAGGTTTTGAATGATAGCAGTAGTCCCATCCACATTCTGTCTGGCTATTCAGATGTTGAGTTGTCTCGGATTGAACCAGGTGAAGCAACCCAAGTTGCATATAACCTTGATTGTTTTAGGGTTCGGGCTGGAGAGCAGATTTATGAGTACAAACCTGTGATGCCACCAGCTCATTATGTTCAAAATGGATTGTTTAGCTCGTCATTTAAAGCTGTATTCACGGATGCTCAGGAGCTAAAAATTTATGTGGATGGTGAAAAGCAAAATGAATCGCTCTATCTAGTTCAAGGCTGTAAGTAATATCAACACGTTAAGCTGTAACTTTTTTGCGTTGTTGTTTAAAAGTAAAAGCGTTTTTGACAAAAAATAAGGAGGGTAATCCCTCCTTGTTGTTAGATTTCTAGCTCGACAAAGTCCTTATCAATATCGTCTTGCTCAATACCTATATACCGCAGGGTAGTTTCTTCGGCGCTGTGTCTGAGCATCTTCATTACTCGACCAATGTCTTTGGTTTGTTGATACAGTAGATAGCCACGGGTCTTGCGCATCGAGTGAGTGCCTAAGGCGATTTTGAGCTCTTCCCCAATCATTGCTAGTGCTCGGCAAATATAGCGGCGTGATAAAGGCGCGGGTTTGGTGTTTTTTGCCCGTTGATTACGATAGGACTGAAACAGGTAAATGTGATTCGGATGCTCGCGCGCAATACGCTGTATCCGTTCCAGCGTTTTTGAGTTGAGTTTGATATTGGCGATTTTGCCAGTTTTGGATTCCTTAATGATGAGTCTATCGCCGTGGATATCACTGAACTTAATTGAGAGTAAGTCGGAAATCCTCAGGGCGAGATTAAGGCCGATATTCCACACATCGGGTAGTTGCTGGCTAAACTGTCTTTCGAGCAGATAGCTGATAAGCTTAACGGTGTCTTGATCTTTAACCGCGTGAACCTCAGGCATGGTCATGTTCCTCTTTTTTGCTATAGCGTATTTTTGGGCTCTTGCGTTGTTGAAAGCCTTATGAGGCAAGGGTTTGAGTGTTCCCGTTTTATGGTTACGGGAACTTGCAGGCGTTCAACAACATTGAAATAACGATGCGGGTTAATCCAAGCTCACTTCTACTTGATAGACTTCCATCTGGTAGTAACTTACAAAGTTATCGCTGAACAACTTAATCAGCCCCTGTGATTCCCGCTCCCCAATCCAACCGCTAAACAGGCTATAGACCTGCTTACTGTTAAAGCAGATATCAATGTCTTTAACCAGTTCAGGAAAGGGATGACCGCGAAATGCAAAGTCGGTGACGTAAACTAAACGCCAGTGATCTTGCTGTTTCTCAAGCCTGACTTCGACGGGATGAAAACCACCATCTTCGGCGCTGTAATCTGGGTCTCGAAAATTAAGGGTGATGGCGTTGGCGTCTTTTGGATCGACGTTAGCCAGCTCCTTTTCAATCACTTGGTAAAAACGATCGGGCATCGCTGGCTGTTGGTTACGCTTGATGGTTAATGTCATGGGATATTCCTTGTTTGATTTACGTGCATACGCAAGAGCCAAGGCGCAGTCACGCCTTGGCTCTTGTTGTCTATGCGGTTGGGTTAATAAAACAGTTGTAGGTCGAGCGGTTTAATGAGAGTGGCTTATTGCTAGTGTCTAAGGGCTGCTTGTTAGGGTTATTAAGCTGGGGGGTTAGGGCTAGGTGTTTACAGTTAGGGGATTGGTGCAGGCTTACGATCTAGAACAAGTTATCGAGTGAGGGCGAGGTTGCTGGTGGTCAGTGGCTTAGCTTCGGTTTGATAAATCGCAATATACAAATATCCGTGGCTACCTAAGGTATCTGCCTCACAGGTAAAGCCAGCGTGTTCAATGCTCACGCAGTGCTGCTCTGTGGCATCAATCTCGCCGTTGGCCACCAGCCGCTCAAGCTGTTTAACCATAGCGGGAAAGGCCTCGACAAATTGTTGTTTAATTGCTGGTGGAAATTCACCAACAAAGCTTGACCGGTCATGGAGATAATCCAAGTGCAGACCGCGCAAAATTAGCCTCGCACCAAAGCGGGGAGACACTTTACGGGGCAGGCCCCAGGCGTGCTCAATATCGAAAAGTTTTAGGGTTGCCATAGTGACCTCAATGGTTGAAGGATGAAACTTAGGGAGTGGCTTGCTTGTTAGCGGACTAGCAAGAGCGGTGATAAATACCTAGGCGAGTACAAACGCTGCATACAGCTGGCTAGTGAGCTGAATATAAGACTGGTAATCGTTTTTAGGTATGCACACTCCAATTAGGCTGTTCATTACTGCCATGGTTAAAGTACACCCCGTTGATCACCCTTTGCCATTCACCTGTAGGCACACCATAACTGTCACAGGGGCAAACATAGCGGCAAAAGCTGATCTCCTTGGGCAAGTGCTCAACCACATCACGGTGAAACACACTCAATACGGTTTTATGTAACAGTGGATTAGGTGCGACAATTGGCTTGCCAATCACTTGGCCCATGGCATTAAGTGGCCGCACAAACATCGGCAAAATGAGTTCAACCGCTAAACGGTTACGCAGTTCAGGAAACGCGGCGCAGGCTTCGGCAACACAGGCCTGTGAAAAGCTATCAGTAAATTCAATCATGAAGGACTCCTTGATTTGGCGTGGCAGGTTTAAATGCTGGCTAGAGTAAGCCGCGCTCAGCAAAGGACACTGGCGTGCGGCCAACCACGATATGGTCAAGTACGCGCACATCGATAAGCGCTAATGCATCGGTTAACCGTTGAGTGATGTGCTTATCTGCCGTTGAAGGTTCAGACTCGCCGGATGGATGGTTATGGGCAAAAATCACCGCCGCCGCATTGACGGCTAACACCGCCTTAACCACTTCTCGTGGATAAACACTGGCGGCATCTAAAGTGCCAAAGAACAACTCTTTAAACTCGAGTAATTGATGTTGATTATCGAGTAGCATCACCGCAAACACTTCTCGCTCATAACCGCCGAGTTTGTAAGTTAAAAAATCCTTAGTGGCCTGTGGATTGGTATAGGCGTCCTTCTTCACATAACGCTCGGCAATGATATTGGCGGCAGAGGCGAGGATGACGTCATCCGAGGGCGGCCATAGCGTTACAGGTCGAATGGTAGTTCTGGTGTGCATAGGTTTTGTTGACATATCAGGCTCCTTGAAAGCGTTAATGGGCTTATGCACTGGAGTGATATATAGCTAAAAAATGTTCGAAACAGACATAAAAGCCAAGGTGCTTGTGGGCACCTTGGCTTGGTGAGGACATGACTAACCTAGGCTACATACCTTTGTTTTTCGCCCAGTCGTAACCAGCAATCACGCCGAGAATAAATAACTCAGCCATTGGCTGATTAATGAGCAGGCTAAACATAGTCCTTCTCCTTTAAGCTGCGGTAAATTCCAACGCCAAGCATAAAGCCTGCGATAAATGCGATAGGCATAAAGCCTCCTTAGTTTAAATAGAAAGATTGGCCACTGGTTGCAATCGCTTCCAGTGGCGGGATGTGACAGTAAATGGATTACTGCATCTTAGTGATATAGATGTGAAAAAGGTTGGAGGCTGCCAAATTTCACAGTTAAAGATAACCGCCACTCCTCATGGTTTGAACTAAACCAGAGGATTCAAAAAATGAGATTAATCAGACTAAAAGAAGTTATCAGCTGCACAGGCCTTGCCCGTTCAACCATCTACAAATACATCGCAGAAGGAGCTTTTCCCAAACCCGTATCATTAGGCGATAGGGCCGTTGCGTGGGTCGAAAGTGAAGTTCAGGAGTGGATTTTAGAAAGGATAGAAGCAAGAGATTGTTAACTTAAAGAGTTTGAATGCACTACTTAATAAGTTAAGTCTTAAATGGAATTAGCGATTATGAATATCCGTTTAGAGATGATTTAGTTGCTAAATATGACGTAGGTGTCACAACAACGTTATGGTGAGTAAGCGTTTATGAATGTAGTATGTATTTGAAACGGAGAGCACACTAAGGTTTTTTATGGATGATTTTTCACCTTCTGATTTAAAAACAATTCTGCACTCAAAGCGCGCCAATATGTATTACTTGGAATATTGCCGTGTGATGCAAAAAGATGGCCGTGTGCTCTATTTGACCGAGGCCGATAAAGAAAACCTCTACTTCAATATTCCGATTGCAAACACCACAGTGCTGATGCTCGGCAACGGTACCTCAATTACTCAAGCCGCGATGCGTATGCTCTCACAGGCTGGGGTATTGGTTGGGTTTTGTGGTGGAGGTGGCACGCCACTGCACATGGCTTGCGAGGTGGAGTGGTTCACGCCACAGAGCGAATATCGCCCGACAGAATACTTACATGGCTGGCTTTCATTCTGGTTTGATGATGAAAAACGCTTAACTGCCGCGAAGCAATTTCAAAACGCGCGGATTGATTATTTGCAGCGTGTTTGGCGATCAGATCGAGAACTATCCCTTGAGAAATTTAATCTGCAAGATGAAGTGATAAAGCAATCCCTTGAAACCTTTCACCAGCGTACCGAATCTGCCAGTAAACCTGCCGAACTGCTGCTTACGGAAGCGCAGCTCACCAAAGCCCTATACAAGTATGCCGCTAATAACACAGGCAAAGACGGTTTTACTCGCCAGCACCAACCAGACAAAAAATGCACTGACAAAGCCAATGATTTTTTGAACCATGGCAACTACTTAGCCTATGGGCTTGCGGCAAGCTGCTTATGGGTGCTTGGCATTCCCCATGGTTTTGCTGTTATGCATGGCAAAACCCGAAGAGGAGCTTTAGTGTTCGATGTGGCGGATTTAATTAAAGATGCCATTGTGCTGCCGTGGGCGTTTGTTTGCGCTAAAGAAAACGCCACCGAACAAGAGTTTCGCCAACAAATACTGCAAGCTTTTATCGAGCATAAAGCACTCGATTTTATGTTCGATACGGTGAAAAGTATTGCTCTGCAAGGCCAGACAGAGTCCGAGAACGAACCTGAGAACAAGCCAGAAAAGCACCGAGAGAGCAAGTCGAAGATCGAGCAAGAGAGTGAGGTGAACCCACGATGATGGTCACGTTTGTCAGTCAATGCGAGAAAAACGCCCTCCAGAAAACCCGCCGTGTACTCGATGCCTTCGCCAACCGGATTGGCGATAACACCTGGCAAACGCTCATCACCGAAGATGGTTTGTTGACCGTGAAAAAAATGCTGCGTCAAACCGCCAGCCGCAGCACCGCAGTTAGCTGCCACTGGATCCGCTCCCGTTCGCGTAGTCAGTTTTTATGGGTGGTGGGTAACAAGAAGAAATTTAATGCAGAGGGATATGTGCCGGTCAATAGTACTGAGAAGGATTTGCTCAACAGCGAATATGAAAACGATTGGAAATATTTACCCCTGATTAAGGTGTTCACTGGCATGGCCGCTTTGCTGCACGATTGGGGTAAAGCATCTTTACTTTTTCAGGAAAAGTTAAATCCAGAAATTAAAACCAAGCATAAAGGTGACCCGCTACGCCATGAGTGGATATCTTGCTTGCTGTTTCAACAATGGATCTCTAATCAAAATCATGAACGTCTTGATGAGGTTTGGCTAAATTCACTTATTGATAAAGGCATAGATGAAACTTGCTTTAATACCAATACATTACCCAAAGAAAAGGCGCTTGCCGAATTACCGACAGCGGCAGCTTTGATCGCTTGGTTGATCGTTTCTCATCACCGCCTGCCTTTACCCAAAGAGAAAGACCTGTGTGATAAACAACGAGAAGTTGATAACTCGTCGTTGTCGGATTTACTAGCCAGAATTACTCCAGCATGGGGCTATGAAAACCGCTTTGATGAGTACAACGCGCTGCTGCCGAAATGTTTTGAGTTTCCGTTAGGGCTGCTCTCTAATTCCTCGATTTGGCTTGCAGAGCTAAAACGACGCGCAAAGGATCTATTGCATCACCTGCCTTTACTCGAACAGGCTATAAATGATGGTAGTTGGCGAGGGATTCTACACCATGCAAGGTTGTGCCTGATGTTAGGTGACCACTATTACTCTTCACAACCCAATGATCATCAATGGAACACCTCGATAGAGCTGTACGCTAATACAGATCCCACCACCAAAGCACGTAAACAAAAGTTGGATGAGCACTTAGTGAATGTCGCTAAAGTAGCGGTGAACACAGTGAAGCTACTGCCGTTTTTTGAATCAGAGCCACTAAAAGCCACCGAGCTCAGCGAGCTTGCACCTAAGGCCAACACGCCTAAAGCATTCCGTTGGCAAGACAAAGCGGTACGCAAAATCAATGAGTGGCGTGAACACTCGGAAGACAAAAGCCAAGGCTATTTTGTGGTGAACATGGCCAGTACCGGTTGTGGCAAAACCATCGCCAACGCCAAAATTATGCAGGCATTATCTGACGATGGTGAAAGTCTGCGTTTTATTCTGGCACTTGGCTTGCGGACTCTCACTTTGCAAACTGGTGACGAATACAAAGAACGACTCAAACTAGAAGAGAGCGACTTGGCAGTACTTATAGGCTCTAAAGCGATTTCAGAGTTACATCAATCGGGTAAGACGGTTGAAAAAGATGACATTGAACCCGAACAAGCAGACGCTGGTTCTGAGTCTTTGGAGAGTCTTCAAGATGAAAACGATGTTCTGGATTGGCAAGGTGTGCTGCCTGAAGAAGAGCTCACGACCGTTTTAACTAAAGAAAAAGACCGAAAACTTCTGTATGCCCCAGTACTGGTGTGCACCATCGACCACATCATGGCCGCGACCGAAACCAAACGTGGCGGGCGCTATATTCTGCCCTGTTTACGTTTAATGTCATCGGACTTGGTGATTGATGAAATTGACGACTTTACCGGCGATGATCTGATTGCGATTGGTCGATTAGTGCATTTGGCAGGCATGCTGGGGCGCAAAGTGATGATTTCCTCTGCCACCATACCGCCGGATTTAGCATTGGGTTTATACAATGCCTATCGTCAAGGGCGGGCAGTGTTTGCCGCCAGCCGTGATCGAGTCAGCACTATTAATTGTGTTTATGTCGATGAATTTAGTACCGACACACAGATGGTGGGTAGCGATGATCCTGATTTAGCTGCCTATGAGGCTTTTCAACAACGCTTTGTGTCTAAACGCGTTGATAAACTCAAACAACAAATCTCAAGGCGAAAAGCCGATATCATTCCATGCATTAAACAGAATGAGCAACCGCTGGAGGAACAGTATTTCGAGATAGTCAAGCAAGCGGTTTTGACCAAACACCAGCACCACAACACGTTAGAACCAGAAAGCCAAATGCGGGTGTCGTTTGGCGTGGTTAGGGTTGCCAATATTCAACCTTGCGTCGAATTAACCCAATATCTACTCAGTTGTTATTGGCCAGCCGATACCGAAGTGCGCTGTATGGCTTATCACAGTCAGCAGGTGCTGTTGCTACGCCATGCGCAAGAAAAGCATTTGGATGAGGTACTCAAGCGCAAAGAGAAACCGGAAGAATTACCCATTGCGTTTGCTCATCCAGTGATCCGCGAACATCTAACAGCTTGCCAAGCGAAAAACCTGATTTTTATTCTGGTTGCGACTCCAGTTGAAGAAGTGGGGCGTGATCATGACTTTGACTGGGCGGTGATTGAGCCCTCATCTTTTCGTTCGATCATTCAAATGGCAGGCCGTGTGCGCAGGCATCGTGATGGCGAGGTGGAAATACCCAATATTGGCTTGTTGCAATACAACGTCAAAGGCTTCAGGGGCGGCGCTGAGCGAGTATTTAATCATCCCGGCTATGAAACAGACAGCAGCACCCAGCTCGCCACTCATGATTTATCTGAGTTGGTGGATGAAAAGTCGCTGTTGCAAGCGGTTAATGCCATTGTCCGTATTCAAAAGCGAGCCGTGCTAGAACCGCGCAACAACTTAGCGGATTTAGAGCACTTTGCCACCGCGAAAACCCTTGGTACCGATCAAATAGGCAAGCCACAGCAAGCCAATATTAGCCGTCAGGATAGATACAGCCGTAATCGTCGCAACAGTGCGCCGCAGTCATTCTGGCACGAGCATCTTCATGGTCATATTCACGGCTACTGGTGGCTTACCGCACTGCCGCAATACTTCAAACGCTTTCGTAAAAGTGAACCCACAGTACAAATCTACTTAGTCAAAAAAGCGCGCAGTATTGAGTTTTGTTTGCGTGAAGAGCAGGACGGTTTACACCCGATTGAACGCACCTTGAATATTGAACATCGGCCGCTGGCACCAACGCAGCAACAGAAGCTCTGGTTACATCGTGATTACAGTGAGTTAGTCAGTATATACAGTCCAAGCCCTGAGCTGGAGTTTGCCACGTCAGTACGCTATGGCGAAATCAGTTTTATCTACAGTGAGGGCAATCAGCAATACAGCTACAACGACCAACTAGGATTGGTTAAGGTCAAATAATGGAGGGGAGTCGCGTGTTAGATACAGCAATAGCCGCCTTTTTTGCGGAACGTAAAGAAGCATGGCTAAAGAAAAACATCAGTGCAGCCATGTCTGATACCGAAGTATTGGAAAAACAACAGGAGTGTGAGCAAAACTTTTTATTAGACAATTGGTTGCCTGATGCGGCGCGTAGAATATGCAGTAGGGCGTTAACTACACATCCAAGTAAATTTAGCCATCCAAGTACAGGCGTTGGAAAAACAAATATTAAGGATGGCACATTTGTATCTCCTGTATTATTTGAAGGAAATCAACGTAATGATGGTTTTGTCAGATCTGGCAATGTGAAATTTGATTTGACTGATTCAGTTGGAGACGCTGGCGCGCTGGCTGCTGAAGATTTCCTTAGAGTTACTCTTTCTGATGGTATGAATGTTCTTCAACACATCGAGTCTGAGACTAAAGTAGCTAGAGAGCTTTTAACAGTTAAAGGCGTTGACTATGAACAACTCCGGTCAAGCTTCTTAGCTATTAAAAGTACAAGTGAAGGAACATCTACGAACTCAAAAATCAAGCAGGTTTATTTTCCGGTCGCAGATCAGCAGTATCACTTACTTTCTTTATTGACCCATTCTGGGCACTTATTTGAGCTCCGACAACGGCTTGATGCCCTTCGATTTAGTAATGAAGCTAATGAGGCAAGAGAGTGTAAGAAAGCAAATCGGTTTCATCCCGCTGGTTATCAAGAAATATTTGATCTAACCACGATAGGATTTGGTGGAACCAAACCTGCAAATATAAGTGTGTTAAACAATAAATTTGCAGGTAAAGCACATTTGCTGGCCTCCATTCCACCGGAGTTAACACCTCGCGATATTCGTCTGCCGAGAACGGATTTTTTCAAAGAGAGTTTTAACGCTTGGCAAGCCAAAGAAGTACTTGAATCGCTGCATCGACTCTTTCTCACCGATTACAACAACATCAATATCCGTGATGGGCGCGACTACCGCATACAGCAATACGTTGATTTGGTGATTGAGAAAATGTGGCAAGTACGCCTATTTCTTGAAGAGTATTCCGGTGAATTATCGAGTGCGTTGCCTTTGGAGCAAAAAATCTGGCTTTATCCGGAGTTTGCTGAGCAGCGTCAGCAAGAGGATGAGTGGCTCGATAAAATCATTCGCCACATTGCGCGAGGCTTAATCAACCATTACAGCCGCAGCAAAGTGATCGCCAATCCCGTCACATTGGCAGACCAAGAGCTGCTGGCGATAGAAGAGGTGGTTGCCAGCAATAAGGAGAACTTGCGATGGACGTATTGATTTTACCGCATCTTAAAATTCACAACGCCAATTCACTTTCAAGCCCATTTACCATTGGCTTTCCGGCCATGACGGCATGGTTGGGCTTTGTGCATGCCTTAGAGCGCAAGCTGAACCAGGCTGGGTTATCCGATCTCATGCTGCATAGTGCTGCGGTGGTGAGCCACCGTTGTGATGTACAGACTCATAAAGGTGAAGGTGACTTTGTTCATTCAATTATCGGTACTGGCAATCCACTCGATAAGGATGGTTCGCGCTCGGCGTTTATCGAGGAAGCTCGCTGTCATTTAGATGTGTCCCTTGTCATTGAGTGGCGGGGCAATGAAGATCAAGTTCAGCAGCCTGAGTTTACCCAGCAGTTGCAAGCAGTGATCGCGACGATGAAAGTCGCAGGAGGCGACGTTCTTTCCGTTGGGAAGTCCTCAGTTAAATCTGTGATTACGGAAGAGGATACTGCCCAAGTCCTACGCCAATTAATGCCAGGCTATGTGCTGATCGAACGCCGCGATTTAATGATTGAAGCCATGCAGCAAGGTGATGACGCGATAGATGCGCTGCTTGGTTACCTCACTGTACACCACCATTGTGAACAGCTTGAAGACCAAAGTGTTGTTTGGCATAGCCAGCGCAAGACGAGTGGCTGGATTGTGCCGATTGCAACCGGATTTCAGGGCATATCGCAATTAGGAGAGGCAAAAAATCAGCGCGATTCATCAGTGCCGCATCGCTTTGCTGAAAGTGTGGTCACACTGGGTGAATTTGTCATGGCGCACAAAATCGAACATCTCGATGACATCCTTTGGCAATACCATCCCGATTTAGAAAACGAGCTTTACCTTTGTCAGCCAGTTAACGCTATCAACGAACATCAATAAGGAACAACCTCATGGCTAAAAATAACGATACCGCATCAGTACTCGCATTTGAAAAAAAATTAGTGCCATCCGATGGCTACCTCTTTGGATGCCAGTGGGAAACCAAAGAGCAAGCAACCCCATTAGCCCTGCAAGAAAAATCCGTACGCGGCACTATCTCGAATCGCTTAAAAGCCGCAGTGCAAAACGATCCTGCTAAGCTGAATGCGGAAGTTGAAAAAGCAAACTTACAACGAGTTGATGCCTGTGCTTTGGGGCAGGATCAAGATACTTTGAAGCTACATTTCACACTCAAAGTATTAGGGGGGCTTGCCCAACCTTCTGCGTGTAACAATGCGCTGTTCAAACAGAGCTACAGCGCTGCGGTTTCGCAGTACATTACCAAATATGGCTGTTTCGAATTGGCGAAACGCTATGCCACCAACCTTGCCAATGCTCGTTTTCTATGGCGCAACCGCGTTGGCGCAGAAGAGATTGAAGTGCAAGTTAAGGCATTAAACAAAGGGGCTGAGCAGACCTGGACTTTTAATGCCAAACAATTCAGCACTCGCCACTTTGATCATAACGATTCACAGATCAATAGTTTGGCCGACAGAATTGCTCAGGCACTGGCCAGCGAAACAGATCATTTGATGTTGCAAATTGACTGCTATGCCAAAGTCGGTAAAGCCCAAGAAGTTTACCCCAGTGAAGAGTTAGTGCTGGATAAAGGCAACAGCAAAACCAAGAAAAGTAAAATCCTGTATGCGGTTAATGAGCATGCTGCGATGCACTCACAAAAAATTGGTAATGCACTGCGTTCCATTGATACTTGGTACCCAGATTATGCATCTGAGGAGCAAAGTGCAGGAGCCATTGCGATTGAACCTTATGGCGCGGTCACCAATTTAGGAAAGGCGTTCCGTACCCCGAAAGACAAGCAAGATTTTTACACCTTCTTCGATAAGTGGGCGCGTGGTGAAAACTTGCCCCGTGAAGAAGATGGGCATTACGTTATGGCGGTATTGGTGCGTGGTGGTGTATTTGGCGAAAGTGACAAATAGGTGGCAGTGATGAACTACTACCAAGAGATCACTTTATTGCCAGATGCCGACATTACCTTGGGCTTTATTTGGCAAAACGTCTTTCAACAAGTGCACATTGCCTTGGTGGAGCACAAAGTGGGTAGCAATCAATCTCTGGTTGCGGTCGGTTTTCCTGATTATCGTCAAGCGCAATTTCCGCTTGGCGGTAAGTTGCGTCTCTTTGCAAAAGAGCAAGCGACATTGGAAAAGTTGGATATCCACCGCTGGCTAACTCGCTTAGAAGACTATGTGCACATCAAAGGGATTAAATCCGTACCAAGCGATGTAACTTACGTAAGCTTTGTACGCAAGCAGGTGAAATCGCCCGAACGAATAGAGCGGGATATGCAGCAAAAAGCCGCACTATGGGCAGCAAAATCCGGTAAACCGCTGGTGGAGTGTTTAGCGGATTTGCAACAAAGCAAGCCGACAGAGTTGTGCACGTTGCCGTTTATTTATTTGTATAGCCAGCAAACGAAGCTGCGAGCGCCAGAAAAAAACAGCAAGTTTCCACTGTTTATTCAGATGCAGCAGCAAAGCACATCACAAGATGGGGGCTTCGATTGCTATGGCTTGAGTAGCAAAGCGAATGGACAGTCAATGTTGGCTACCGTACCGCACTTTTAAATTGAACGAAAAAGGTAAGTTTTAACCCTTTATTTTTTGCTCTTTAAAAATATAATTTAAATACAATAAGTTACAATGGGTAGTTTTTAATAAGGTAAAAAAGTAATTTTTATCCTAACTGCCTGTTGTAACTTATTTTTATTGATTTAGTCTATTGTTCACTGCCTTACAGGCAGCTTAGAAAAGCGTTAAATGCTTCTCCTATTTTACTTGTAAGTTCACTGCCTTACAGGCAGCTTAGAAAAGGCTTTCTGGTCATTCATTGCAAAGATTGATGTTCACTGCCTTACAGGCAGCTTAGAAAAAAACAAGAGATAGCTGCACTGGCGGCAAAGTGTTCACTGCCTTACAGGCAGCTTAGAAATTGATATTAGCTATATGGGTATGATGCATATAGTTCACTGCCTTACAGGCAGCTTAGAAAATGCTTCTCCAAGTGAAATGACTGCTGCGGGTGTTCACTGCCTTACAGGCAGCTTAGAAATTTTATCTGAACCAGAAAAAGCGCTTAGTGAAGTTCACTGCCTTACAGGCAGCTTAGAAAGCAATCCGCGAAGCGCTTAAACAGTGGTACGCGTTCACTGCCTTACAGGCAGCTTAGAAAGTGTGAAAGACACTAGAAGATTCCCCAATGGTGTTCACTGCCTTACAGGCAGCTTAGAAAAACAGAAGGCGCTAATTTCCAGTTGTTAGATGGTTCACTGCCTTACAGGCAGCTTAGAAAATAATGACGATGGTTTTGATATTGGAGGACTTGTTCACTGCCTTACAGGCAGCTTAGAAAACGATAGAATCATCTTGCCAATATAATCACCGGTTCACTGCCTTACAGGCAGCTTAGAAACATGCCGGATGTTCTTCAGTGATTTCAGTATCGTTCACTGCCTTACAGGCAGCTTAGAAATGACAAACAAATAATTGCACAAACCAATAGCCGTTCACTGCCTTACAGGCAGCTTAGAAAATTTAAGCTATCTACGTGATACTTGTTTAAGCGTTCACTGCCTTACAGGCAGCTTAGAAAATCGTGGAAACCGTTACGCACAGTTTCTGGGAGTTCACTGCCTTACAGGCAGCTTAGAAAAGCAATGCCATTAAGTGGCGACGCTTACCAAAGTTCACTGCCTTACAGGCAGCTTAGAAAAGTTGCGCCCATCATCTCAGCACACCACTTGAGTTCACTGCCTTACAGGCAGCTTAGAAAGCTAGAATGGCATCAGCAGACCCTATTTATATGTTCACTGCCTTACAGGCAGCTTAGAAAATAGAAGAATTCAACCAATGTGTTGCCGAAATGTTCACTGCCTTACAGGCAGCTTAGAAAAATATCAGCAGCACAACTTTACGCCAGATTTAGTTCACTGCCTTACAGGCAGCTTAGAAAAGTCGTGACAACCGATGTTCAAACAGAAATTAGTTCACTGCCTTACAGGCAGCTTAGAAAAAGTGATCGAATCGCCGAATGTTACAAGCGACGTTCACTGCCTTACAGGCAGCTTAGAAACGTACAGCAAAATTACCATACGGAGTTTTGTAGTTCACTGCCTTACAGGCAGCTTAGAAATGATGAGCTAACTATACCAGCAAACAAAACTTGTTCACTGCCTTACAGGCAGCTTAGAAAAAGATCAATAGCAGGTGTTGATTCGTACTTAAGTTCACTGCCTTACAGGCAGCTTAGAAAATTCAGATTTGTCGTTGTGGATTGTAAATATCGTTCACTGCCTTACAGGCAGCTTAGAAAAGCTTCTCACCAACTTTAACGTACTTATAAGCGTTCACTGCCTTACAGGCAGCTTAGAAAAATTCAGGGACCAGCAATGCTATTCACTCACCGTTCACTGCCTTACAGGCAGCTTAGAAAATCTGAGTCAAAGCTAGTCACGTCACGAATTGGTTCACTGCCTTACAGGCAGCTTAGAAATAGTTGGATGCAACAACGTGTACTTAAGCAGCGTTCACTGCCTTACAGGCAGCTTAGAAATTGGAGAGTCAGAAAACTGGTTTGAGTGCGAAGTTCACTGCCTTACAGGCAGCTTAGAAAGCTTAGCTGGGCGAGCTAGTTACACTGTGCTTGTTCACTGCCTTACAGGCAGCTTAGAAAATTGAATACCACTAAATGATCCATTGGCATTAAGTTCACTGCCTTACAGGCAGCTTAGAAAAGTCAGATAAGGAAAAGGGTGTAACGGTTAACGTTCACTGCCTTACAGGCAGCTTAGAAACTAAAACGGTCGTAGACAAACCCCATTATCAGGTTCACTGCCTTACAGGCAGCTTAGAAATGAATTACAGGGCGTTTATATCCAAGAGTCTGGTTCACTGCCTTACAGGCAGCTTAGAAAGATTGAAGGCGCTTTTTATGCTTGCTGCTAAAGTTCACTGCCTTACAGGCAGCTTAGAAAGTTCCAAGTAACTACTGGGAAGGATTATCACAGTTCACTGCCTTACAGGCAGCTTAGAAACTTCCGCTTCATCATCGTTATCATCTACCTCCGTTCACTGCCTTACAGGCAGCTTAGAAAATCGTTAACCCTTAGCCTCTCGGCATTCAAATGTTCACTGCCTTACAGGCAGCTTAGAAATTTTAAGCCTTTCTTTCTGGCTTCTTTATCAAGTTCACTGCCTTACAGGCAGCTTAGAAAACGATTGAGTTTTTCAGGCTTACCGGTGATGCGTTCACTGCCTTACAGGCAGCTTAGAAACCATTGGGTTTCCGGTTGAGGCTATCGCTTCCGTTCACTGCCTTACAGGCAGCTTAGAAAAGCAGCTTATCAGGACGAGGTGCTTGGCAAGAGTTCACTGCCTTACAGGCAGCTTAGAAAACCAGCACGCCAAGCATTAAATAACTGTGCCGGTTCACTGCCTTACAGGCAGCTTAGAAACACCATACCAACACGCTAAAGCTAGGTGTTGGGTTCACTGCCTTACAGGCAGCTTAGAAATTGAAATAATGGCGCATACCCTCGCCGCTATTGTTCACTGCCTTACAGGCAGCTTAGAAACCGCTTGGTTAGCTGTTGACCTGCGAGCCTTCGTTCACTGCCTTACAGGCAGCTTAGAAAATCACCTTTTAATCCTAGTACGTATTCGTTAGGTTCACTGCCTTACAGGCAGCTTAGAAATGAAGCCTCAACTAGAGCGCCAGTTGTGCCAGGTTCACTGCCTTACAGGCAGCTTAGAAAAGATACACAGGACTGCCATACGATTTTAAAAAGTTCACTGCCTTACAGGCAGCTTAGAAACTAACTCAAATTTGCTCACGAATGACAACACTGTTCACTGCCTTACAGGCAGCTTAGAAATAGACAAATGCTCGAAGGAAGTCGCAAAGCATGTTCACTGCCTTACAGGCAGCTTAGAAATAGACAAATGCTCGAAGGAAGTCGCAAAGCATGTTCACTGCCTTACAGGCAGCTTAGAAATCTCCATACAAATAACACTGACCCTTTGTTATGTTCACTGCCTTACAGGCAGCTTAGAAAAAATTCAGGAAATATCGCATAATGGTATTGCAGTTCACTGCCTTACAGGCAGCTTAGAAATTTCACCTCGATCATGCATTGATAGACAAGTAGTTCACTGCCTTACAGGCAGCTTAGAAAAGAGTCAAAAGCTCTGGACGATGTGCTTTTGGGTTCACTGCCTTACAGGCAGCTTAGAAAATATCCTGACGTCGATCCGACCTTAGCTGTGGGTTCACTGCCTTACAGGCAGCTTAGAAAGTTAGGCGCTGAGGACTTGGTTAAGTCGCTTCGTTCACTGCCTTACAGGCAGCTTAGAAATCAATACCAGCACAAATTTGATTTGTTCTTCGTTGATGTTGCCTAATAACATTAAGCCTTTTTGGGGAGGGCTTTTTATACGTCTACATATATTGATTCAACGTTTTTTTGATGTAAGTCAGTGTTAGTGGATTGGGCTGATTTAAACAAGGATGGCTGAGATGAAATTAGGAGTACCTTTCGGGCAGGATAAAATCACTGGCGAATGGAAAGATGTTGCAGAGGTCGAGCGGGGGCTTGCCTGTGATTGTATTTGCCCTTCTTGTCATTTGTCTTTGTCTGCCCATCAGGGAGCTGAGCGAGAATGGCACTTTACCCACCACACCAGAAACACACTTAAAGCAGACATTGTTGATTGCGAGTTTTCTTTTGAAGTTTCAGTGAGGATGATGATCCATCAATTGCTGCGTGAAGGCGCATCACTCAAGTTACCTGAATATCTTAAGCTTGTTAGTGTGCCAAAGGTTTTGCGAGAAAAGTATCCTCCCGAAGTTAAGGTATTTAAAGAACTGGAGTTAAAGGGCTCTGCGGGTGTAAAGCTTAGGGTAGACGCTGATTTTTGTGGGCATAAAGTTGATGCTTTATATGAATTCAATAAAGCCTCTTTAGTGATCTATTTGGAATACCGAGGGCGTAAATGCCAACTCGAAAAGCCATTATTACAAGAGTTGAATACTGGTGTAGCAACACTAAATATCGATGCTTTATCAACGTTTTTTTATCATCAGCCGATGGTCGAAACAGGAAAACTAGGAACCGCCAGAGCCCAGTTATTAGGCTGGCTTCAAACAAGTATCAAGGCTAAAGATTGGTATTATCATCCCCGAGAGAAGGCGTGTATTGCTAAGAGAGATGAAGATATCAATAAGGCACTGAAAGAATTAACTACCGGAAGCCATGTTTTATCTATCCCTGTACATCAACAGCTCAAATGCCAGTGCCTTGGTTGCGGCAAAATGTTTATGGGTATTCGTAATAAGGTTAACTCCTGTCCGGACTGCCAAACACATCTTTATGTCACAGATAGATAGGATAGATAGGAAGCTACGAAGGTGTGCAACTTCCTAGCTCTTCAATTAGTAAATGCGATTACAGGGTGGCATATGATGTTGTAATGCATTTTTATAATCAAAATCAAAAAGTAACAGACCAATCGCCATCGTCGGTAAGAACATCGACTTGTTTTACATCACAATCACCATTGGCTATCACTGAAATCGATTCTCCAAATTTAAGTAATTTAGGGAGTGCAGATATTATCGTGCCACCACAATTTCCCCTGTTTATGATGACTTGTTTTATCGTAACAGTATCGCTAATGGCTTTAACGTTGATACTTGGGTATGTATAGCCGAATGTTGTTTGATATTCGTAAGTAATTTCAATATTAGGTTGCGAGTTTCCACAACCAAAAATCATCAAAGTAAAAGCTAAAATAACCAATGTTTTATTCATATAAACCACACTTTTTACTGTATGTCAGAGTACCGTTGAACTCTATCAACCTGTTTTAAAGCAAGTTGATTTTCAATGCCCTAGCCCTACGCCCTTTGCTTTTTCAAAGGGCGTAGATGAATCATTACGAGGCACTATTAGTGAGCTTTTTGGTTTGGACGAAAACGGTGATTGAGTATCCAATCCCGTATAACGCTGAAAATATCCCCCATCCGGCAGAAGCTTCTAAATCAACTTCTGCAAATGCAGAGGCAAGAATGAGGCATAAAGGGAAAAACACCATTCCTATGATTGACATGGTTTTTACGACAGACATGTATAACTCCTTTTAAAAATCGTGTTGAACGACATCACTGGTCTTGAAATAAGATGCTTACTTGCAATAGAAGCATTTTTTAGATCTTAAATATCAAAATGACAACTATACAGGTCTAAATGTATTCTTTGTGGCGTGGTTTGTCTATAGGTAGTACTTGAGAATTATCCAGTATTCAATGCTCTGGAGTTCTCAAGTGAATGATGATGAAGTATTAAAAATGGGGATGGCCTTTGGCCGAGCGGTTAAGTTACGTCGTGTTGAGGTGGGGTTTAACCAAGAGGAACTAGCGGATAAGGCTGAACTTGCCAGATCATTTGTATCGAGTGTTGAACGTGGTGTGGCTAAGGCTTCTATCGCTTCAGTGTGGAAACTGGCTCAAGCGCTAAATTGCAATCCATCGGATTTATGGATAACGGCTGAGAGGCTTTATGGCACTCGAAGGGAAAGGTAAGTTAAATTGGCAGTTTTATTTCTCATAATTAAAGATATTAACGTTGCGCTTTAAGCCTGTGTCCTGGTGACATTCCTAATGCTTGTTCGAATGCTCGAGCAAAGGTTGCACTGCCGCTGTATCTCCCAATTAGTGCGACTTGAGTAATGGCTTCCCCTGTCAGTAATTGTTGGCATGCCATCATCATTCCCCATCACTTTCGAATGATTGAAACACTACCAAATTTTCGGCTTCTTATGAGTGAGTAACTGGATATTGCTCACTAAAATCTTTCAAAAATGCATGCGCTGATGTGCCACAGGCAAGGCAAACCTGCTCAAGCTCTAAGATTTTGAGTTGACGTTCCCCGCTCTCGTACTTGGATACGAAACTTTGGGGCTTTCCTAATTTAAGTGCAAGCTCACTTTGATTGAACCCAGCCATTTTACGCATGGCTTTCAGTTCATTACGCAAAGCTTCTTCGCGGTCCGACCATATTTTTTTCATGCTCGGATATTAGAGTAAGTTGCAAAATATCCCATTTTGGGATATTTTGTTTTCACATTTAACGAAGGAGTAGAAATGTATGAAAGTCATCAGGATAATTAAACAGTGTAATGCGCGATACAGTATGGTTTGTGAGGATTGTGGTGCAAACTTCTTCTCAGATAACCAGTATGCTCGATGCCCTGAGTGTGGTTCATTGTCGACCCAGTAAGCACTCCAAAAAATCCCTTAAAAGGTCATCCTGGCCTTGATAGAGAAATGAAGCAAAAGTAAGGGGCAGCCACATGGCTGCCCCCTTACTTTGATGAAGGTGCTGAGATCATATTTTGTGATTGACCGTTTAGCATGGTACTCGATACTGTTGTCTTGCCCTATACGATTTACAAGCAAGTCACTGCAGGTGGGGGAATCACCTTACAAGGCCTGGAAGGCGAGTGCAAAAATTCAGTTGGCTAGAAGTCATAATACTGCCAAAAGAACCAAGCTGTAAGATTAACTTCGGTATTCTGTATCGGGGTTGATTAAGGTACTGGTCCAGAAGTTTTACCACCAAGTACCTGAGAAAATTATCTGATTAATCGCGTTCTATACTAGAAGTTGCTATAAATGGTCGTAATTTTTTAATGTAACTTTACCAAAGCTTGCATTGAATCAATCTTTAAGATACTTGATTCAATGCAAGGGGAAAATCGCCCCTGAATAGTCGCAAATGCAGTGCGAGGTTGGGTTTGAGCGGATAATGTTAGTACGTCTGATGTAGAGTGATTTATGAATTGGAAAATTAGTGAATAAATCCGCCAGCTCTTGCGATCCCTATAATGCCGATCAAAATCCAAAAACCATTGAGTAATGTGTAAGCGGCATCTTTGCGTAAAGCGGCGCACCATGTTAGCAAAACAGCATCTATTGTGTTGAAAATCCAAACAAACATGAAAGGGCTTTCTGGACCAAGCCAACTGACAAGTGAAAAACTAAATATTCGCATTAGAACACCAACCATTTCAAAGGTCCGCATATGTGTGTTCAAAAATGTATTTAATTTATTATAAAACAATTGATTACCACTTTTTTATATAAGCTAATTCTTATCATATAGAACGACATTAGTAGCAACTGTTACCAACTTAATTCCGTTGGCACAGGGTTAATGTGTACTAGCTCAAAGCTGTAGCAGGTTTAGTTGTTCGGTTTAGCACGAGTTTTTATCACTAACATTAGGTGGTAGTGACGATGCTTGTAAATTTGTCTATTAAATTATATGGATATTTCTGAAGCAGAAGATGGTTTTTGAGCCAATACTTTATCAACCCTTTTACCATCCATGTCCATGATTTCGAGTCGCCAACCAGCAACCTCAACAATATCTGCCGTTTGAGGTATTTTCCCTAATTCATACATCAAAAATCCATTTAACGTCTGATAACGCCCCTCCTCTTCATTGGGTAATTGCTTGATACCTAGAGTGTCTTTTAAGTCAAATATGGGTATCAAACCATCTAGTAATAATGTGCCATCTTCCCTTTTTATCACCATCTGATCATTCACATCTTCCTGAAAAAACTCACCAGTCAGTGCATCCATCATATCTTGAAGCGTTACCAGCCCTTTCAAATCACCATATTCATCAACAACAAACACCATCTGCGAACCTGTAGTGCGAAAATGCTCAAGTAGCTCCATTCCTGATAAGCTGTTTGGAACAAAGTTGCAGTTCTGCACGAGATCTACCAGTTCTAAACGTTCACCAGCGATAGACTGTGAAAGGAGTTGTTTTGCTGAAATAATACCCACCGTATCATCGACATTATTGCGACAAACAGGGAATCGTGAGTGAGGAGACTGCATAACCGTTTGTAGGTTTGTCTCAAGAGGGAGGGTTAAGTCGAGAAATACAATATCTGACCTTGGCACCATCAATGAAGAAATAGTTCGCTCATCTAATCGGAAAACATTTTTGACCATCGCATGTTCGTTATGTTCAATCACACCAGCGGATGAACCTTCTTGCAATATAGCCTGAATATCTTCCTGAGTCACATTGTCATCTAACCTATGAGAAAATCCCATTAGACGCATAATCGTATGAGTTGAACCGGATAACATCCACACAAATGGCTTCGTTGCTATTGCGAGAAATACCATTGGTTTAGCCATTATACAGGCGATACTTTCAGCGCTAACTTGACCAATTCGTTTGGGAACCAACTCGCCAATGACAATTGACACATAAGTGACAATGATAACCACTAGAACGGTTGAAAATATATTGGTTAAATCTGGACTTAACTCAAAGGTTTGGAGCCACAGTGACAGAGGTTCGGCGAGGATGGATTCACCAAATATCCCGTTTAAAATCCCGATTGATGTGATACCGATTTGCACAGTTGACAAGAACTGCGTTGGATCTTCTGCTAGTTTGAGTGCTGCTTTAGCTGTACTGCTACCGCCATGAGCAAGGGCTGTTAGCCGTGACTTGCGAGCTGTCACAATGGCGATTTCTGACATAGCAAATAAGCCATTTAACACAATCAAACCAATAAGAATAAATATTTCCATAGTAGTGGCTCAGAGATCCGCTTTAGTTTGAACTAAGTGAGTAATAGATATTGATGCTGAAATTTTATTCACTCAGCTCAATGTGAAAAAGATTAATCATATGTAAATTCATGAAAAATAAAAGAATATATCGAATAACATTCATGCATGTGTTTAGAGTATGGTTTACAATTTTCAGAACGAAGTATCGACCGCATGTAATCAGCTTTCTGATTAGCAGTCTATTTGATTGTAATAACTGCTGTCTTATCTTATTGATATCAAAGAAATGAGGATATTTATTGTTAATAGCTACAACAAGTGAAGTTGCTGCATATTTTCGGTGAGGGTCCATAATCTTACATAAATAACTGATTGTAATTACATATTAAACGAAAATAGTGGATTGTAAACAATTGGTGATTAACATGATTGATGTGAGGTATGGTGTCATGAAACTAAAAAGTGTATAAAATAAGTATTTGTTTCTTTGAGTGTTTTATGGGCCTGTGGTCGTTCGGAACACTTAAGTTTTTGAACCATTCCTAGATTAACAAATATTTAAGAAAAACATCGAAATATTAATGAATTCCTAGTTGATTCGAACAAAACACAAAGGCATAGTGCGCAAATAAATTTTAACCTTTATCACATAGAGGTGGGGGTTTGCTGAACATCCTTAACCTATCTCAAATAACTGGTTGTATTTAGTGGATTACCCGCTTTCTGAGAGTGTAAAAATGCTATACATAAAAGTTTTGGGCCATGGATGTGCAAAATGCGTAAGTACAGCAGCGCTAATTACTTCTACCGCTTCGGATCATGGCATCACTATTAACTTAACTATGGAGTCAAATCCTGAGGTAATAATGAGCTATAGAGTGGTGAGCTCGCCCGCAGTAGTTATTAA